>JADGQH010000236.1 GCA_017881985.1 Chloroflexota bacterium
GAGGATCTCCTCTTCGCCGGGGAAGTCGTCGTCCGATCGGTGAAGCGGCGCTATGTCGCAGCCAACGACGCCGTCGTATGGACGAATGTCACGGCCCGGCTCATCAATGAGCCCTCGACGACTGCGCCGACGGCGCTGTACATGATCGAGGACATCACCGAACGCTGGCACGCGGAGGAGCAGGCCCGGCTCACGGAGGAGCGCTTCCGCCATGCGACGCTCGCGATCAGCGCGATCCAGGACCCGGATGCGGTCATCCCTGCCGTGCTCCGGTCCGCCCGCGAGACCCTGGGCTCGCAATGCTCGGCCATTGCCGCCTACGCCGAAGACGGATCGGTGATCAAGGTCGAGTTCGACGGGATCGACGCGGAGGAGGTGTTCCAGCGGATCGGCCGGCGGCCGGGCGGGCACGGGGTGCTGGCGATCGCGCCGGCAACCGGACGACCGCTCCGCCTGCGCGACGTCCGGACGCACCCCGCGTTTCACGGCTTCCCCGAGGGACATCCGCCGATCACCACATTCCTGGGCGTGCCGATCCCATACGTGGCCGGACACCGCTCGACGCTCTACGTCGCCAACAAGCTCGATGGCGGGGAGTTCACCGAGGGCGACGAGGCGATCGCGGTCGCCCTCGCCAACCACGCCGCCGTGTGCCTGGACAATGCCCGCATGAATGCGCGAGCGCACGAGCTCGTGAGCGAGCTCGACCGGGCCAACACGGAGCTCGTCAATGCGAGCGAGGCGAAGTCGCGCTTCCTCGCCAACGTGGCCCACGAGCTTCGCACGCCGCTCCACGCGATCCTCGTGTCGAGCGAGCTCGTCCATGACTCCCCGGTCGGGCAACTGTCCGGCGCCAAGATCCGGGACTTCGGGGCGACGATCCAGTCGAGCGGGCGCCTGATGGTTCGCCTGATCGACGACCTCGTCGACCTGTCCCGCATCGAGGCGGGCAAGCTCGACCTTCGACCAACCCGGTTCCGGCTCGGCGATCTGCTCGCCGAGATCTCGCCGAACCTGCGCTCGGCGGCGGAGGCGCGCGGCATCGAGCTCGAGATCCCCGAGGGATCGGGCCCGCTCATCGAGGCCGACCCGATCCGGCTGCGCCAGATCCTGACGAACCTGATCGGCAATGCCCTCAAGTTCACCGACCGCGGCGGCCGGATCTGGGTCGAGATCAGCTCGAGGCGCACCGCGGTCACCGTTGCGGTGCACGACACCGGGATCGGGATCGCCCCGGAGGATCTCGACCGCGCCTTCCTCCCGTTCGAGCAGGTCTCCCGGACGAGCACCCCCGGCGCCGGCCTCGGGCTGGCCATCTCGCGGAGCCTTGCCGAGCTGCACGGCGGCCAGCTGGTTGTCTCGAGCACGCTGCACGAGGGCAGCTCGTTTACCCTGACGCTTCCACGGCGCGCGGACGCAGCGGTTGGGCACGCCAGCCATGCATCGGACAGCCTCCCGCTGGCAGGTCTCGGTGGCGGTCGCCCCGTCCTCGTCGTGGAGGACGACCCCACCGCGCTCAGCCTCGCCGCCGAGATCCTCGAGATGGCCGACTACGAGGTCTGGAAAGCACGCTCCCTCGCAGAGGCGCGGGATCAGCTCCGCCAGGGCACGCCTGCGCTCGTCCTCCTGGACCTGCGCCTGGGCGATGGAAACGGGGTCGACCTGGCCGAGGACATTCGCGCCGACGCGACGCGCCAGGACCTGCCGATCCTGGTCCTGAGCGCCGACGCCACGCCCGAGGATGCGAAGCGGGCCCGGGCTGCCGGCTGCAACGACTTCCTCTCGAAGCCGGTCGGCCCCCGCGTCCTCCTCGCGCGCATCTCCGAGCTCATCGCGTCGGCAGAGAGCTCCGCCAGGTCCGGGAGCTCGCCCGCAGCCTGACGATCCCGGTCCCCGCGGCCCGGCGGTCCCCCGCTCCGGCGGCTCGTCGGCCTCTCGAACGGTCGCGTGCTTTGCTAGGCTCGGGCCGATGGACCGTCGCCGCCTGCTGGGGATCGCCCTGGCGGCCGTCTCCGCCTGCGGCTATGGGTCGGGTCCCCTCTTCGCGAAGAGCGTGTACGGGGCCGGCCTCGACTGGCTCGCCCTCCTCTACTGGCGGTTCCTCCTCGGCGGGCTGCTCGTGTGGGCGTGGGCGCTCCTCGTGCCGGCGAACCGGGCCGGCCTGCGCGCGCTGCCACGGCGCCGCGTCGTCGCGCTCATCGGGCTCGGCGCGTTCTTCGTGGGCAACGCGGGCACCTACTACGCCGCGCTGCAGTACATCTCTGCATCGCTCGCGTCGCTGATCGTGTACATCTACCCGGCCCTCGTGGCGGTCATCTCGATCCGGTTCGGGCACGGGCTGCACGGTCGGCGGCCATGGGCCGCGCTCGGGATCGTGAGCCTCGGGGTGGCCCTCACGCTGGGTGGGATCGAGACGCGCGCCGATCCGGTCGGGCTCGCCCTCATCATCGCGTCTCCCTGCATCTACGCGGTCTACATCGTCCTCGCGGCCCGCCTGGCCGGCGAGCGGCGCGGCGAGACGGCAAACGACCGGACGGGCGGCGACGGCGCGGAGACGCGTCCGGCCGTAGCGGCCGCCGTGATGCTGACCGCGACGTTCGCGGTGGTGGCGCTGATGGCCGCCGCGGCCGGCGAGCCCACCGTCCCGTGGCTCGTTCCCAGTGACGCATGGTTCGGGCTGGCCGGGATCGCCGTCTTCTCGACGGCCGTCGCGATCTCCGCGTTCTACGCGGGCACGGCACGGATCGGGGCCGCCCAGGCCGCGCTCGTCTCCACCGTGGAGCCGGTCTGGACGATCACCCTGGCGACGCTCCTGTTCGGCGAGCGCCTGTCGTCGGTGCAGCTGGTCGGGGGCTTCCTCGTGATCCTCGGCGTCATCGTGGCCCAGACGACGCCCGGCTCGACGCCGTCGACGGTCGTCGAAGAAGCCTGAGCGAGCGTACCCTTCGCCGCATGGCCGAGATCGAGACCCTTCCCGCGCGCGACGGCACCCCGCTCCTCACGCGCCAGTGGGCGCCCGCCGGCGAGCCGTGGGCCACGATCCTGGTGGTCCACGGCCTCGGAGAGCACTCCGGACGCCACGAGGCGACTGCCGGGCGTTTCGCCGCGGCCGGGATCGTGGCCGCGTCCTACGATCATCGAGGGTTCGGGGCATCGGCCGGGCGGCGCGCCGATGTGGAGCGGTGGGCAAGCTACCTGGACGACATCGAGGACCGGCTGGCCGCGTCGCGGCGGCCCGGCCTTCCGTCCGCCATCTACGGCCACTCGGTCGGCGGCCTGATCCTCGCCGACTACCTGCTCGATGGTCGCCCGCTGCCGGATGTCGCGATCCTCTCCGCGCCGGCGCTTGGCTCGAAGATCAACCCGGCGCTCCGGCTCGCGGCTCCGGTCCTGGCCGTGATCGTGCCGCGCGCCGCAATCGACAACCCGTGGAAGGGCGCTGCGCTCTCGCGCGACCCGGCGATCGGCGAGGCGGTCGCCGCCGACCCGCTGTGCGAGTCGCGAACCACGTTTCGCCTGGGGAACGGCATCTTCCGGGCGATGGACCGCGTGCGAGCCCGGCTGGCGGAGCGCGGCGGCTTCCCGCTCCCGGTCCTGCTCGTTCATGGCGGCGCGGACCCGCTGGTCCCGACCGCGTCGAGCGCGTTTGCGGGCGCGTATCCGTCCGTCGAGCGCCGGGTCTACCCCGAGGTGCGCCACGAGCCGCACCACGACCCGGTCGCCGGGACGCGGATCGTCGACGAGATGATCGGCTGGCTCCGGGAGCGCCTGGCGGGCTGAAGCGCGGCGGCGCGCAACGACCGAGCCCGCTGCGTGCGGATCAGGCCGCCGGACGGCGACCCTCCTTGAGCAGGCTTCGCAGGAGGAATGCCACGTTGGCCGGCTTCTCCGCGAGGCGCCGCATGAAGTACGGGTACCACTCCGTCCCGTACGGCACGTACACGCGGACGTGCTGTCCACGGCGGAGCAGCTCCGCCTGGAGATCGCGCCGGACGCCGTAGAGCATCTGGAACTCGTAGCGATCCGGCGCGATCCCCTCCGCTTCGGCGAAGCGAAGGAGGCGCCCGATCAGCCGTCCGTCGTGGGTCGCAAGCGCGGGATGCACTCCCTCGCGCATCAGGCTGCGGGCAAGCGATTCGTACGCCGCGTCGACGGCATCGCGCTCGCGGAACGCGACCGACGCCGGCTCGTTGTAGGCGCCCTTGCAGAGGCGAACCCGCGCCCCCTCGGCGATCAGGGCGTCGACGTCGGCCGCGCTCCGGCGCAGCGCGGCCTGGATCACGACCCCGGTCTCCGGGTTGACCGACCGCAGCTCACGCCAGAGGCGCAGCGTGCGATCCGTCTTCGTGTGGTCCTCCATGTCGATCCGGACGAATGCCCCGACCTCCACGGCCGCCCGCATGACCCGGGCGACCGTCTCGCGACAGATCTGCTCCGAGATGTCGAGGCCCATCTGGGTGAGCTTCAGGCTCACGTTCCGCTCCAGGCCGCGCCCGGCGAGCGCCGCGAGCGTCTCCTCGTAGCGACCCGCCGCGGCCGAGCAGGCCTCGGCCGACGAGACGGACTCGCCGAGGACGTCGACGGTCGTCCCGTAGCCGCCCTCGCGGAGTCGCTCGAGCGCGTCGAGCACCTCGGGCAGGGTCTCGCCCGCCACGAACCTGCCGACCATCGGACGCGTGATCGGGACCCGGGTCGCGAGCCGGCCAAGCGACCGACGGTGCGAGAGCCCCATGAACAGCGACCGCAGGGCCCGCTCGGGCGCGTCGCGGAGCGCATCGGTCGCGGTCATCCGGCCACCCCGGACGCCCGAACGTCGAGCTCGGGGAGGGTGCCGGCAGCGAACCGGATCGACAGCGACATCGGGGGCGCCTCCTTGGTCGGCGGGCATCGCCGCCATCGCGACGCAAGGCTACCGCGCGGGCCGTCAGCGATCCGGGTCCATCCGCACGCTGCCGGCAAGCGCGACCAGCACGGCGCCGATCGCCAGCAGCCAACTGACGAGCGCGAGCGCCCCGCCCGCCCACAGCAGGATGACCAGCCCGCCCAGCGTCATCGGGACGCGCTGGCCGGTCGGCGCGACGACCAGGCCGGCAAGGAGCCCCGTGGCGACCAGCAGCCCGACGCCGCCGACCCGGAGCCCCGTGGCGAGCATGCCCGCCTCGAGCGTGCCGGCCCCGGTGAGAGCCGCCCCGC
>JADGQH010000046.1 GCA_017881985.1 Chloroflexota bacterium
CCCGACGAAGGCGACGACGTCCTCGGCGGTGATCGTGACCGCGGAGGCGCCGGCACCCATCGCAGCTCGGTCGGGTCGCCCTAGACTCATGCAGCCAGATTCTACCCTCCGCCACGGCCCGGTCCGCGGCAATGTCGGCGGACCCCGGACAGGTCGGGAGGTGCTCGATGGTCGCGCTCGTCCTGGTGGGCCACAGCCCTGAGCTCCTGCGCGGCCTCCGCGCGATGCTGGCCCAGGCCGCGCCCGCCGTCCCCGTCGTCGTGGCCGGCGGCACGGACGGCGGGGCGCTCGGGACCAGCGCCCCGCGGATCCTCCACGCGCTGCGCTCCGCCCTCGCCGATTCCCCGGACGGGACGATCGTGCTGCTCGACCTCGGCAGCGCCGCGCTCGCCCTCGAGATGGCACTCGATGACCTCGAGCCGTCCGCACGTGCCCGTGTGCGGGTGAGTCGGGGCGCGCTCGTCGAGGGAGCCGTGCGAGCCGCCGTGCAGGCTGCCGGCGGCGGGTCGCTTGCGGCGGTGCTCGCAGCCTCGGAGATGTCGGCGGCCCTGGACAAGCTGCCCGATGACTGGCCGGCGGACGGGGCGGCCCCGGGGACGCACCCGGGGCAGACCCCGGGGCGGCCGGACCGGTGAGCGGGGCGCTCGTCGTCGCGTGGCTCCGCCTCGCGGCATCCCGGGTCGCCGCCGAGCGCATGCGACTGACGGACCTCGACGCGGCCATCGGCGACGGAGACCACGGGATCAATCTCGCCCGTGGCCTCGCTGTCCTCGAGGCGCGCCTGGCCGCGGGCGACGTCTCCATGGAGGCTCCGGCACCGATCCTTGCCCTCGCCGGCCGAACCATCACGGGCACCGTCGGAGGGGCGAGCGGGGCGCTCTATGGCCGCGCGCTCCTGCGGGCCGCGGCGACGGTCGAGCCCGGGCACGTCGGCGCGGGCATGTCGGTGGCCCAGGTCGCGGCCGCGCTCCGGGCCGCCGTGGACGGCATCGCAGCGCTCGGCCGGTCCCGGCCCGGGGAGAAGACGATGCTCGACGCGCTCGTCCCCGCGGTTACCGCGCTCGAGGCAGCGGCAGCCGCCGGCTCGGGCCTCCCGGATGCCCTGCTCCGGGCGGCGGACGCGGCCGACGCCGGGGCCTGGGCGACGCTGCCGCTGCTGGCCACGAAGGGCCGCGCCAGCTACCTGGGGGAGCGCTCGATCGGCCATCTCGACCCCGGCGCGGTCTCGAGCACCCTGCTCCTTCGGGCCCTCGCGGACGCCGCGGCGGGCGCCTGACCCCGCGCCGCCCGCTGGGGCGTGGGGCGCACGCGGCGCCCTCCAGCCGACCTACCCGCAACGTTCCCGCAACCTAGACGTTTCCTTGACGTTTTTCGCGATGCCGCGGGCGTACCGTTTCGGCAACAGTGCTCGAGGGCACTGTGGCGTCGGCGTGATCGGCCGCCACGCGACCCGGGCCGGGGTCGCGGCGGTGGCAGCGGAGGGATCGAGCGAGGTTCGCAGCCGGCGTTGGTGTCCAACCCAATAGAGGGAGTGAGCATGAGCACGGAGAAATTCGTAGCGGAACTGATCGGGACCATGATCCTGATCCTGCTCGGCGACGGCGTCGTCGCGGGCGTCCTCCTGAACAAGTCCAAGGCCTTTGCGGGCGGCTGGATCGTCATCACCCTGGCGTGGGGACTTGCCGTCTTCTCGGGCGTCGTGGTTTCGGGCCCCTACAGCGGCGCACACCTGAACCCGGCGGTCACCCTCGGTCTCGCCATCACCGGCGCGACCCCGTGGGACCAGGTTCCGATGTACCTCGTGGCCCAGTTCCTGGGCGCGTTCATCGGCGCGACGCTGGTCTTCCTGCACTACTACCCGCACTGGGCTGAGACCGAGGACCCGGGCCTCAAGCTTGCCGTCTTCTCGACCGGCCCGGCCATCCGCAGCCCGCTCTGGAACCTGGTCTCGGAGATCATCGGGACGTTCGTCCTGGTCTTCGTGATCCTGACCTTCGGGAAGAACACCGCGAGCCTCGGCCCCTTGGCCGTTGCCCTCCTCGTCGTCGTGATCGGCCTCTCGCTCGGAGGTACGACCGGGTACGCGATCAACCCCGCCCGCGACCTCGGGCCGCGGATCATGCATGCGATCCTGCCGATCCCCGGCAAGGGAAGCAGCGACTGGGAGTACGCGTGGATCCCCGTGGTCGGCCCGCTTCTCGGCGGCGCGATCGCTGCGGTCGTCTGGGTTGCCCTCTACAAGGACTTCATCCTGAAGGCCTTGCCGAACTGAGCCTCGCCAACCCGTTCGCGCCGGCGGCTTCGGCCCTGCCGCCGGCGCTCTGCACTCTCTTGAGCATCCCGAGCATCGGTTGGTTGATCCGCCATTGGAGGAGCGCATGAAGAAGCTCATCAACACCCCGGAGCGCGAGGTCGACGAGGCGCTCGCCGGTATGGCAGCGGCCCACCCTGACCTGCTCCGCGTCGAGGAGCCCAACATCATCGTCCGCAAGGACGCGCCTCGACCCGGCAAGGTCGGCGTCATCTCCGGCGGTGGCTCCGGCCACGAGCCGATGCACGGCGGTTTCGTCGGGCTCGGCATGCTGGATGCGGCCTGCCCGGGCGCGGTCTTCACCTCGCCGGTGCCGGAGCAGATGCTCGCGGCCACCAAGGCGGTCAACGGTGGCGCCGGGGTCCTTCACATCGTGAAGAACTACACCGGCGACATCATGAACTTCGAGATCGCCGCGGAGATGGCGCAGGCGGAGGGGATCGAGGTCGCCTCGGTCGTGATCGCCGACGACGTCGCCGTGAAGGATTCGCTCTACACCGCGGGTCGCCGCGGCGTCGGCGGCACCGTGCTCGCCGAGAAGATCGTCGGAGCCGCCGCCGAGGCGGGTGCCGACCTCAAGACCGTCACCGCCCTCTGCCAGAAGGTGCAGGACAACGTCCGATCGATGGGCATGGCCCTGACCTCCTGCACGGTGCCGGCCGCGGGCAAGCCCACGTTTGACATCTCCGACTCGGAGATGGAGATCGGGGTGGGGATCCATGGCGAGCCCGGGCGGCGGCGCGAGGCGCTCCGGCCGGCCGACGAGATCGTCGAGATGCTCGTCACCCCGATCCTCGAGGAGGGCATCTTCGCCAGCGGCGACCGCGTCCTCGCGTTCGTCAACGGCATGGGCGGCACGCCGCTCATCGAGCTCTACGTCGCCTACCGGAAGGTCAACGAGATTCTGACCGGCAAGGGCATCACGATCGCGCGCAACCTGGTCGGGAGCTACATCACGTCGCTCGAGATGGCGGGATTGTCGATCACGCTGCTCAAGCTCGACGACGAGCTGCTCCGATACTGGGACGCGCCGGTCAAGACACCCGGCCTGCGGTGGGGAGTCTGAACACCGTGATCTCGACGGGCGACTTCTCGCGGTTCCTCGAGACGTTCGCCGCCCGGATCCACGCCGCCAAGGAGGAGCTGACACAGCTCGACTCCGCCATCGGCGACGCGGATCACGGGATCAACATGGACCGCGGGATGACCGCCATCTCCGAGCTCCTCCCCGGGCTCCAGGATGGCGATGCCGGGACCCTCTTCAAGCAGACCGGCATGAAGCTCATCTCGACGGTCGGCGGGGCCAGCGGCCCCCTCTACGGGACGTTCTTCCTTCGCCTCGGTACCTCGTTCGGCACGGCCACGGAGATTGGCCCCACCGAGCTTGCCGCAGGGTTCCGCGCCGGGCTTGAGGGCGTCATCGCCCGCGGCAAGGCCGGGCTCGACGACAAGACGATGGTCGACGCCATGGTTCCGGCCGTCGAGGCCCTCGAGGCGGGCATCGGGGATCTCCCGGCCGCCCTCGACGCCGCCGCCGTGGCGGCCGCCGCGGGTCGCGACCGGGTCACCCCGCTCGTGGCCCGGAAGGGTCGCGCGAGCTACCTCGGGGAACGTTCCGCGGACCACCAGGATCCTGGGGCGACGAGCACCACGATCCTTTTCGAATCCCTTCGCGACGCTTTGCGCGCCGGCTAGTGCCGGCACGCGCCATCTAGATCCGTACGGAGAGAGACATGACAAAGTACGTAGGCGCGCTCGACCAGGGCACGACGAGCACCCGCTTCATGATCTTCGACCACGCCGGTGCCGTCGTGGCGGTCGATCAGAAGGAGCACGAGCAGATCTTCCCGAAGCCGGGCTGGGTCGAGCACGACCCGATGGAGATCTGGACCCGGTCGCAGGAGGTCATCAAGGGCGCTCTTGCCAAGGCCGGCATCACCGCCGCAGACCTCGCCGCGGTCGGCATCACGAACCAGCGCGAAACCGCGGTCGTCTGGGATCGCAAGACCGGCAAGCCGGTTTACAACGCCATCGTCTGGCAGGACACCCGGACCGACCAGATCTGCGCCGCGCTCGCCGCGGATGGCGGCTCCGATCGCCTTCGGCCGAAGACCGGCCTTCCGCTGGCAACCTACTTCTCCGGCCCCAAGATCAAGTGGATCCTCGACAATGTCGACGGCGCCCGGGCCAAGGCCGAGGCCGGCGATCTCCTGTTCGGCAACATCGACGCCTGGTGCATCTGGAACCTGACCGGCGGCACGTCGGGCGGCGTCCACGTCACCGATCCGTCGAACGCAAGCCGGACGCTCCTCTTCAACTACACCACCCTTGAGTGGGATCCCGAGATCCTCGCGCTCATGGGCATCCCGAAGTCGATGCTCCCGGTCGTCAAGGCCTCGTCCGAGGTCTACGGCACAGCCGTCGGCGACCTCGCCGGCGTCCCGGTCGCAGGTGACCTGGGCGACCAGCAGGCCGCCCTCTTCGGCCAGACGTGCTTCTCCCCCGGCGAGGCGAAGAACACGTACGGCACCGGCTGCTTCATGCTCCTCAACACGGGCACGAAGGCAGTTCCGTCGAAGAACGGCCTCCTCACGACCCTCGGCTACAAGATCGGCAACCAGCCGGCCGTGTACGCCCTCGAGGGTTCCATCGCGATCACCGGCGCCCTCGTGCAGTGGCTCCGCGACAACCTCGGGATGATCGAGAAGTCGCCCGACATCGAGGCCCTCGCGGCCACGGTCGAGGACAACGGCGGCGTCTACTTCGTCCCGGCGTTCAGCGGCCTCTTCGCGCCGTACTGGAAGAACTCTGCGCGCGGCGTCATCGCCGGCCTGACCCGGTACGTCAACAAGGGCCACATCGCGCGTGCCGTCCTCGAGGCGACCGCGTGGCAGACCCGCGAGGTCCTCGACGCCATGAACGCCGACTCCGGCGTTCCGTTGACGGCCCTCAAGGTCGACGGCGGCATGGTCTTCAACGACCTGCTCATGCAGTTCCAGTCGGACGTCCTGGGCGTCCCGGTCATCCGTCCGAAGGTTGCCGAGACGACAGCCCTCGGCGCGGCCTACGCCGCCGGCCTCGCGGTCGGCTACTGGGCCGAGGTCGAGGACCTTCGCGCCAACTGGGCCAAGGACAAGACCTGGGAGCCCAAGATGGACGCGGCGCTCCGCGACAAGGAGTACGCGCTCTGGAAGAAGGCCGTCACGCGGACCTTCGACTGGGCGGAGTAGTCTCTCTCGCCTCACCATCCGGGGCCCCTCGGCAATGCCGGGGGGCCCCGGAACACGTCACGCGGGCTCGGCCCGCATGATCACGCAGGACACGACAGAGGACCAGAGCGAGGTGAGCAGGATGGGTGAGGCACACGCCTACGACGTTCTCGTCGTCGGCGGCGGTGCGACCGGGGCCGGCGTGCTCCGGGACCTGGCGCGACGAGGCCTGCGCACGCTGCTCGTGGAGCGCGGCGACTACGGCACCGGCACCACCGGCCGCTACCACGGCCTCCTGCACTCCGGCGGCCGATACGTCGCCAAGGACGCGCTCGCCGCGCGCGAGTGCATCTCCGAGAACCGCATCCTCCGTCGCATCGCCCCGGCGAGCATCGAGGACACCGGCGGCTTCTTCGTCGCCACGCCGAACGACCCGGACGATTATGTCGCCGGCTTCCAGGCGGCATGCATCGCCGCCGACGTCGATTGCGAGGAGATCCCGGTCGCCGAGGCGCTCCGCCGCGAGCCGGCGCTCAACCCGCGCATCCGCCGCGTCTTCAAGCTGCCGGACGGCTCGGTCGAGCCCTGGCAGCTCATCGAGTCCAACATCGCCGACGCGCGCGTCCACGGCAGCGACGCCTGGTCCTACCAGCGCCTGGTGGGCATGGAGCGCGACGGCTCCCGGATCGTGGCGGCCACGCTCCGCGACGAGCGCTCGGGGAGCGTGACGCGCATCACGCCCCGGTTCGTGGTCTCGTGCGCGGGCGCCTGGTCCGGCCAGATCGCGGCGATGGTGAACGTCACGGTGACGATGCACCCGGGCAAGGGCACGATGCTGATCTTCAACCAGCGGATGACCGACACGGTGATCAACCGCTGCCACAAGTCGTCCGACGGCGACATCATGGTGCCCGTCCACACGGTCGCAATTCTCGGGACGACCGAGCAGCGCGTGGAGGACCCCGATCGGTACGAGATCACCCGCGAGGAGGTTGCCGCGCTGATCGCCCAGGGCGAGGTGCTCTTCCCGGACCTCGCGAAGATGCGGCTGCTGCGCGCCTACGCCGGCGTGCGCCCGCTCTACCAGCCGCCCGCCGAGGTGACCGCGGCCGCGCTCAAGGATGGCCGCCAGATCTCGCGGGCGCACACGGTCCTCGACCACGGCGCGATGGACGGCGTCGAGAACTTCGTCACGATCGTCGGCGGCAAGCTGACCACGTTCCGGAGAATGGCCGAGGACACGGTCGACATGGTGTGCGGCAAGCTCGGCGTCACCGAGCCGTGCACCACGGCCGACGAGATCCTGCCCGGCCAGGTCCCCGGCAAGACGTACTGGCTGGGCCACCGGCTGGCCGATCACGAGGCGGAGGGCGGCGGGGACGCCGCGCTCCTCTGCGAGTGCGAGTTCGTCACGCGCCCGCAGCTCGACGCCTTCCTTGACCGCCATCCCGACGCCTCGCTCGACGACGTCCGTCGGGGGACCCGGGTCGGGATGGGGCCGTGCCAGGGAGGCTTCTGCACGTTCCGGGCCGCGGGCGTGGTGGGCGAGCGGGCGGGGCATGCCGGGGCGACCGATGTCGCCGAACAGGCCGACCGTGCGATCCTCGGGTTCCTCCGGGAGCGTTTCAAGGGCACGCGGCCGATCGCCGCGGGCCGTCAGCTGCAGGAGCAATGGATGATCTCCGGGGTCTACGAAGGTGGGCTGGGGGTCGAATCCCTGATCGAGCACGAGACGCCCGAAGCGTCCCGGGAGGTGGTCGGTGCCCAGCGCTGACGTCGTCGTCATCGGGGCGGGCCTCGCCGGGCTGACGGCGGCCATCGCGGCGGCCGAGTCCGGGGCGCACGTCGTCGTCCTGGCCAAGGGCCACGCCGCCACCCACTGGGGGCCGGGCGGGATCGACGTCGCCGGGATTCCGGCCGCGTCCACGCCGCGTGACGGGATCCGTCTCCTCGCCGGCCAGCCCGGCCACCCGTACGGGTTCCTGGGCGACGATGTCGCCGCGGCGCTCGACTGGCTCCGACCGCACCTGGCGGACGGCGGGGTCGACTACGTCGGCGATCTCGATACGCCGCTCCAGGCCGTGCCGACGTCCATTGGCGGGACGCGCCGCGCGGCCATCCTGCCGGCCGGCCAGGCGGCGGCGCTGTCGCCATGGTCGCCGGGCGAGCGCCTCGTTGTGTGTGGCATCGCCGGCTTCAAGGACTTCTGGCCAGAGGCGATCGCCGCCAGCCTGTCGCGGGAGCGGATCTGGCAGGGCGGCAGCCGGCCGGCGTCGGTGACGCCGATCAGCGTGGCGCTTCCCGGGCTGGCCGCCCGGCACAACCTCAACGCGCTCGAGATCGCTCGGCGCTTCGACGACCCTGCGTGGCGCGCGACCGCGATCGCTGCGCTGGCGCGGGCCCTCGCGGCCGTGCCCGGGTCCGGTGGCCGCGTGGCCCTGCCGGCGGTCCTCGGGATCCGCGACCACGCGGCCGTCCTCGCGGCGGTGCAGGAGCACCTTCCGGCCGCGCCATTCGAGATGCCGCTCGTCCCTCCCAGCGTGCCGGGGATGCGACTCTACGCCGCCCTCCGGGCGGCGCTCATCCGGGCCGGCGGACGCGTCCAGATC
The DNA here is from genome assembly GCA_017881985.1 of Chloroflexota bacterium. Lineage (GTDB taxonomy): Bacteria > Chloroflexota > Limnocylindria > Limnocylindrales > CSP1-4 > CTSoil-043. The sequence continues at coordinate 8,130 of JADGQH010000046.1, forward strand.
GGCGAGATGATCGAGCGCGTCGAGCGTGACGGTCGGCGCGTTACGGCCGTCACGGCCGCCGCCGCGGCCCGCATGTACACCGTGCGGACCGGTGCCCTGGTCCTCGCAACCGGCGGGATCGCGGGCGGCGGGCTCGTCGCGGAGCGCGACGGGCGGCTCATGGAGGTCGTCCTGGGGCTCCCCGTGGAAGCGCCGCCGGTGAACGAGTGGCTCGCCCTCGACGCGTTCGACCCGGCGGGCCATCCGCTGGAGAAGGCCGGGATCCGCACCGACACCGAGCTGCGGCCCGTCGGCGCCGACGGGGTGCCCGTGTTCGACAACGTCCGCGTGGCCGGCAGCCTCCTCGCCGGCCAGCGATATATCGGGGAACGTTGCGGCGACGGCGTCGCGCTCAGCAGTGGACGACGGGCGGCGCGATCGCTGACCGCGGTCCCGGCCGGGCATGCCGCCAAGCCGGGGAGCAAGCGACCGTGACGATCGCCGAGCTGATCATGGATGCCTCGGAGGAGGCCGTCGGGTACACGTCCGACGAGTGTCTCAAGTGCAACGTCTGCCTCACCGTCTGCCCCGTCGCCCGGGTGACCGACCTGTTCCCCGGACCGAAATACGTCGGTCCCCAGGCGCAGCGGTTCCGGACGGGCCGGGCACAGCCCGTCCAGATCGCCGGGATGCCCATCCCGCTCTCACCCGACGTGACGGTCGACTACTGCTCGGGCTGTGGCTGGTGCACCACCGCGTGCCCGGCCGGCGTGAAGGTCGCGGAGATGAACAGCCAGTCCCGCGCGCGGATGAAGGCCGGCAAGCGCCCGAAGCTCCGCGACTGGGGCCTGGGCCAGACGGACCTCGTCGGTCGCGTCGGCGTGCTCTTCTCGCCGATCTCCAACTGGGCGCTCGCGAACCGGCCGATCCGGGCCCTCATGGAAACGACGGTCGGCATCCATCGCGAGGCGCCGTTCCCGAAGTTCGGCCGCCGGACGCTCCAGGCCACGTGGAAACGCCGCCAGAAACGGCGCGGCCCGGCCGCCGTGCCCGGCCCCGACAAGGCCGTCGTCTACTTCCACGGCTGCTCCGCGAACTACTACGAGCAGCACGTGGCCGATGCCGCGATCGAGATCCTGAAGCGCAACGGCTTCGAGACGATCATCCCGGAGCAGGTCTGCTGCGGCCTGCCGCTCATCAGCAACGGGATCTACACCGAGGCCCGCCAGCGGGCGCACAAGAACCTCGACGTCCTGGCTCGCTACGCACGCCAGGGCTACCGGATCGTCGGGACGTCCACCTCCTGCACGCACACGATCAAGGCCGAGTACCGCGAGATGCTCGACATCCACGAGGACGACGCGTCGCTCGTCGCCAACGCGACGTGGGACATCTGCGAGTTCCTCCTCGACCTCCACGAGCAGGGCAGGCTCGACACCCGATTCGGCCGGCTCGACGAGGATCTTCCCTACCACGCCCCGTGCCAGCTGCGCTCCCACGGGATCGGGCTTCCCGCGATGGACCTCTTCGCGCTCGTGCCCGGGCTCCGGGCCGCCGACATGGACCATGACTGCTGCGGGATCGCGGGCACGTACGGGATGAAGAAGGAGAAGTACCCGATCGGGATGGCGGTCGGTGCCCCGCTCTTCGACAAGATCAGGGCCAGCGGCGCCGCCGAGGCCGCATGCGACTCAGAGACGTGTCGCTGGCAGATCGAGAAGGCGACGGGGACGCGAACGCGACATCCCATCGAGATCCTGCTGCAGGCGTATCGCGCCGGGGACGCGGAGTCCCGGAAGCGAAACGAGCAGCCCGCTGCCGGAGGCGCGTGATGCCGATGGGGGACGACGGGATCACCGAGCCGCTGGTCGGGCTGGTCATCGTCTCGCACTCGTCGAAGGTCGCCGACGGCACCCTCGAGCTGGCCGCCCAGATGGCCGGCGACGAGGTCCGGATCGTGGCCGCGGGCGGCCTGGCGGACGGCGCGATCGGGACCGACGCCACCCGGATCGCCGCCGCCATCCAGGCGGCCGACGCGGGTGCGGGGGTGGTGGTCATGACCGACCTCGGGAGCGCCGTCCTGTCCGCGTCGACGGCGCTCGAGATGCTCGACGAGGAACAGGCGGCTCGCGTCCGGCTGAGCCGCGGCCCCATCGTCGAGGGCGCGATCGTCGCCGCGATCCAGGCGAGCGTCGGCGACAACCTCGAGGTGGTGGTCGAGACCGCCGACGCGATGCTGGCGCACAACAAGCTCGCTGGGTGACCGTTCCCGTACCGGCGGCGTGGGGCACGAGCGGCGAGGTCGTCGTCATCGGCGGCGGTGCCGTCGGAGCATTCGTCGGGTCGCTCATCGCGGGCGCGGGCATCCGCGTCACGCTCGTGGGCAGGCCCGGGAGCGATGCCCCGGGACCGGCGGAGATCGTCGTCCGGACGCCCGGTGGCGGGATTCGGCGCGCCCGCGTCGAGCGCTCGGACGGGACCGCAGGCCTCGAGCGCCCGGCCTTCATCGTGCTGGCCGTGAAGATGCCCGATCTGCCGGCGGCCATCGAGGCCTGCGGGGCATGGCCCGACGTCGCCGTGGTCACGCTCCAGAACGGCCTGGGCGCCGAGGAGCTCGTCGCGTCGGCGCGCGCGAACGCGCCCCTCCTGGCGGGATCGCTCACGGCCCCGATCGAACGCGAGGCCGACGGCACGCTCGCCTGGCGGAAACGCCGCGGGATCGCCTTTGGCCGCGTCCGCGGCGACACGACCGCGGTCGAGACGGCGCTCCGGGGCGCGCTCGACGCCGGCGGCCTGCCCGTCGCGGCCGTGCGCGACTGGCGCGCCATGAAGTGGTCGAAGCTGCTCACGAACATCGTCGCGAACGTCGTCCCAGCGCTGCTCGACCAGGAGGCGGACGCGGTCTACGCGGACCGGCGCCTCTTCGAGGTCGAACGCTCCCAGGTCCTCGAGTCTCTGCGGGTGATGCGAGCGCTGGGGTTGACGCCCGTGACGCTGCCGGGCGCCGACGTGCGGATGCTGGCACTCGGGTTCCGGCTGCCGGGTGTGATCGCGCGACCCGTCATCGGAAGAGTGGTCGCCGGGGCGCGCGGCGGAAAGTCGCCATCGCTGCTGCAGCACCTTCGGGCCGGCGGCGGGCCCTCGGAGTCCCCCTGGCTGAACGGCGGTGTCGCTCGTGCCGGCCTTGAGTCCGGCGTGCCGACGCCGGTCAACGCAACGCTGGCCGCCCTGATGGAGGCGGCCGCGGCGGACCCCGCGGCCTGGGCGCGGACCCGGGGCAGGCCCGATGCGCTCCTGGCGGCGGTCACCCACGGCGTGATGACGCAGAGAAACGCCTGACGGGTACGACAGCCCTGCGGGCGCGCCGCGGGGGTCTCGCCCCATTCGCCGTGGATCGCCGGTCCACGTCTGCCGTCGCGACCCGATAATGCCGGCGTGGAGCCCGGATCTGCCCTCGCCGCCGTCGTCACGGCCGCCGCCGCCTACTTCATCGGCGGCATCCCCTTCGGGATCGTGGTGGCGCGCCTCGTGGGTGGACGTGATCCGCGCAGCGTGGGCAGCGGCCGGACGGGCGGCGCCAACACGCTGCGGGCCATCGGGCCGCGCTGGGCCCTCGTGGCCGGGCTTCTCGATGCCGGAAAGGGGAGCGTCGCCGTGCTCCTCCCGCGGCTGCTCGGGTTCGGGCCGGCGCTCGAGGTGCTCGGGGCGCTCGTGGCGATCGTCGGCCACAGCCGCTCGCCGTACATCGGCTTCGGCGGCGGACGCGGCGTCTCGGTCGCCTGGGGAACGCTCCTCGTCATCCAGCCCGTGGCCGCCGCCGCGATCATCCCGGTCTTCGTCGGCGTCATTCTCGTCACCCGGATCTCGTCGCTGGGCTCGCTCATCGGATCGCTGTTCGGCGCAATCCTCGTGATCGGGCTCGTCTGGCTGCAGGGCCTGGCGCCGGTCTACGACGTCTACGCGGTCGGCTCCGTCGCGCTCATCTGGATCTTCCACCACGACAACATCGCGCGGCTGCTCGCCGGTACCGAGCGGCGGATCGACCGGGGTCCCTGACGCGGACTGTTGCCGTGTGGGAGAGCGGTTCGGGCCGATGCGCCTCGCGTGGAGCCCGGGTGGGTGCGGCGCTGCGGTAGACTCTCGGCGGGCCCCTTCCTCGTTCCATCCGCACCCGCGACCGTGCCCGCGCCGCGCCTTCGGAGGTTCCCTGCAGCAATGACGCCGGACGAGCTCCGCGCGAAGATTCGCGAGATCCCGGACTTCCCGAAGCCGGGCATCCTCTTCTACGACATCACCACGCTCCTCAAGGATCCCGTGGCCTACCGGGCGGCGATCGACGCGATGCTCGCGCCGTACAGGGGCATGTCGATCGACATCGTGGTCGGGATGGAGTCGCGCGGCTTCATCTTCTCCGCCCCGCTCGCCTACGAGCTCGGGGCCGGCCTCGTGCCGGTGCGGAAGCTCGGCAAGCTGCCCGCGGAGACCATCAGCGTCGAGTACGCGCTCGAGTACGGGTCCAACACGCTCGAGGTCCACCGCGACGCGATCGAGCCCGGCCAGAAGGTCCTGATCGTGGATGACCTGCTCGCCACGGGCGGCACGGTCAACGGGACGGTTGAGCTGGTCCAGCGCCTGAAAGGGCAGATCGCCGGGCTCGCGTTCCTCGTCGAGCTCGGCTTCCTCAAGGGCCGCGCCAGGCTCGCCGGGCTCCCGGTCTCCTCCGTCATCACCTACTGACGCGGGCCCGGGCCGGGACGGGTCGTTGACCGACGAGCGACGCCAGGCGTCCCAGCCCGCCGCGCCCGATTCCACGGGTCCGGCCGAGGCTACCGGTCCGGCCGATCTCGACGAGGCGAAGCGGCTCGCTCGCCGGCGGTTCTTCCGAACCTTCGCCGCCGACGCGATGAAGACCGCCGCGACGGTCGTGGGAGCGGCCGGCGCCCTGCGCGAGAGCTCGGCGGGGATGGCAAGCGTGCTCCTCGGGACCGCCGACGCGGCGGCCGCGCCGGTCGGCCCGAGCGTCACTGCTGCTCCGGGAGGCTCCGCCGGGTCGTGGCGGAGCGCGTTCCGGCTGGAGCAGGAGCAGGTCGTGCTCCTGGACCAGCGGCGCCTGCCCGACGAGCTGGTCGAGGTCGGCTGTCTGTCCGGGGCGGACGTCGCGCAGGCGATCCGCGAATCCGTCGTCCGCGGCGCGCCGCTGCTCGGCCAGCTGGCCGCCTGCGGGCTGGCCCTGACGGCGCAACGGTCGCTCCTCGCGTCCCCGTTCGCGCGGCGCGCGATCCTTTTCGGGACCGCGAATGCGCTGCGGAACGCCGCCCCGAACGCGGCGCCCGTCCGGAACGCGATGGACCGGATGCTGGCCCGGCTTGCGGAGGTCGGGGATTTGGAGGCAGACGGCCCGAGCATCGCCGCGGCACTGCGCGAGGAGGCCGACGCGATCGTCGGAGAGGCGGTCTCGGCACACGCGCGGCTGGCCGCTCACGGCGCGGCACTCCTCGCGACCGACCCGCGAACGGCGTCCCTCGGGACGCTCCGCATCCTGACGATCGGCAGCACCGGCGAGCTTGCGGGTGGGCAGATCGGCACGGCGCTCGCGATCGTGCGCGCGATCCGCGACGACGGCCGGGAGGTGCAGGTCCTCGTGGCCGAGACCCGGCCGTGGCTGGCGGGCGCCCGGCTGGTCGCCTGGGAGCTGGCGCAGGCCGGGATCGCCTGCACGCTCGTCGCCGACGGGGCGGCGACCGGGATGCTCGCCCGCAGCGAGGCGGACGCGGTCCTTGTCGGCGCCGAGTCGATCGCCGGGAACGGCGACGTCGCGTGCGATCCGGGCTGCTATGGGTTGGCGGTCGTCGCCGACCGGCACGCCATCCCGTTCCTCGTCGCGGCGCCGCTCGCGGCCTGCGACCGCGAGGCGGCCGACGGCCGGACCCTGCGGGCAGAGCTGCGCCCGGCGTCGGAGCTGCTCTCGTACGGCGGTCGGCAGATCGCGCCGGAGGGCACGGCGGCCGTCAATCCATCCGTCGACATCGTCCCGGCGTCGCTCGTGTCGGCGATCGTGACGGAGGCCGGGGCCTTCCGGGCACCCTATGGCACGGCGCTGGACGAAGCGGCCGCTGCGGCCGGGGTGCGTGCCCCCACGACCATCGATCGCGCGGGCGTCGCCGTCGGACCGGCGGACGCACTCGGGCCGGAGGCCTGAATGGCAGCCCCGGCGGCGCGCCAGGATGCCCCGCACGGCCTGGCCGTGCGCCCGTCCACCGATCGCGCGTTGCTCCGCGCCTTCCTCGAGCGGGACCGCCTCTACGCCGCCTACGCGCTGTGCGACCTCGATGACCGCGAGTTCGGGCGGACCCGATGGGGTGTCGCGTTCGCGGGGTCGGAACCGGCGGCCGTGGTCCTCGAGTACGCCGGGCTCGCGCCCCAGCCGGTGTTCGTGATGGGCGATGGAGCCGGGATCACGGCAGTCCTGCGGGAGCTGATCCGTCCCCGGGCCGCGTACCTCGCCGCGCGGCCGGAGCACCTTCCGGCCGTCGCTTCGCTCTACCGGATCGAGCCCGGCCCGCCGATGGTCCGGATGTGGGTCGACCGAAGCACGTTCCGGCCGTACCCCGCGGACGTCGCTCGGCTCCTTCCCGTCGAGGTCGGCGACCTCAACCGGCTCTACCAGCTGGGCTTCACCGCGTGGCTGCCGCCGACGGCGGTCGCGGAGGGCATCTACTACGGGATCCGGGTCGGCGGCCGACTCGTCAGCGCCGCCGGCACGCACGTCATCTCGCCCGAGGCGCGCCTGGGCGTGGTCGGCAACGTGATGACCCACACGGACTTCCGGGGCCGGGGCTACGCGACGGCGGTCACGGGGGCGGTCACCGCCGACCTCCTGCGCTTCTGCGAGCAGGTCGTCCTGAACGTCCGCTCCGACAACCCGCCCGCCCTGCAGGCCTACGCGAAGCTGGGCTACCGCGAGCACGTCCGCTTCGAAGAGCGGCTGATCCACCGGAGCGGCGGCGGGCTCGGCCCGCTCGGCGCGCTGCCCGGGCCGATCCGGCGGTTGCTGGGGCGCGGCGAGAGCTGACCCGCACAACGCGGTCTTGACCGGGGCCTGCCGTCGGCTCGACGCGCGCGGCAGTCGCGGCAGCGACGTCGGGCATAATCAGGGAAACGTCCGCCGACCTCGGCCATCCCCCGCCCCGGAGATCCTGCCTGCCATGACCATCCCGACCGCCCTGCCGCCCCACGACGTCACGGACCTCGGTCTCGTGGACGAGGGCGTCCGCCGGATCGAATGGGCGGAGCGCGAGATGCCCGTCCTCCGGCTGATCCGCGAACGGTTCGCGCGCGAGGTGCCGCTCAAAGGCATGCGCATCGCTGCCTGCCTCCATGTGACCACCGAGACCGCGAACCTGATGCGGACGCTTGCCGCGGGCGGAGCCGAGATCGCGCTCGCCGCCAGCAA
>JADGQH010000237.1 GCA_017881985.1 Chloroflexota bacterium
ACGCCGAGGACATCGTCGCGGGCCAGCTGACCGGCGCCCTCGTCGGCCACGACCCCGAGACGCTTCTCGCCGCCGGCATCGTGATCGCGTACGAGCCGGTCTGGGCGATCGGTACGGGCCGGACGGCCTCCGCAGCCGATGCGTCCGCCATGGCGGACGCCATCCGGGCCACGCTCCGCGGTGCCGGCTGGGGCCCCCAGGCCGATGCCGTCCCGATCCTCTACGGCGGGTCGTGCACGAGCGCGAGCATCGGCGAGTTCCTGGCCGAGCCTGGCATCGACGGGGCCCTGGTCGGGGGCGCGTCCCTCAAGCCCGACGAGATGGCCGGCATGATCGCCCGGGCGGCGCTCACCGCCGCGGCACGCCGCGCCGTTTCCTGACCGCTGCCACCAGGAGCCGACCCATGCCCAGCCTCGTCCTTCTGCGCCACGGTGAGAGCACCTGGAACAAGGAGAACCGGTTCACCGGGTGGACCGACGTCGACCTCTCGGAGACCGGCCTCGTCGAGGCCCACGAAGCGGGTCGGCTCCTGCGCGAGGAGTCGTTCCGCTTCGACGTCGCCCACACGTCGGTCCTGAAGCGGGCGATCCGCACGCTCTGGATCGCCCTCGACGAGCTCGACCAGATGTGGTGCCCGGTGCGCAACAGCTGGCGCCTCAACGAGCGCCACTACGGGGCGTTGCAGGGCCTCAACAAGGCCGAGATGGCCGTCCAGTTCGGCGACGCACAGGTGAAGCTGTGGCGGCGGAGCTACGACGTCCCGCCGCCGTCGCTCACGGACGACGACGAGCGATTCCCCGGCCGGGACCCGCGCTACGCGGACATGGCCGACGCCGACATTCCCCGCGCGGAGTCGCTCAAGGACACGGTCGCCCGGTTCCTGCCGTACTGGGAGTCGTCCATCGCGCCCGACCTGCGGGCAGGGAAGCGGGTCCTCGTGGCTGCCCACGGCAACAGCATCCGGGCGCTCGTGAAGTACCTCGACGGGATCTCCGACGACGAGATCGTGGGCCTCAACATCCCGACCGGGGTGCCGCTCGTGTACGACCTTGACGACGCGCTCCGGCCGCTCGGCTCGCGCTACCTCGGCGATGCGTCGCGGGTGGCCGCGGCGATGGCCGCAGTTGCAGCGCAGGGGACGGCGAAGCCGGCCGGCTGACCACGCGCCCACCTCGCGGGCGGTCGCGAGGAGCACGAGACCGCGGGCGTAGCGCTGCCTGTGCTACGATCGCCCGCGCCCCGCCCGCTGGAGGATCTTCCCAGAGTGAACACGTTCCTGGCCATCGGCCAGATCATCGTCAGCATCGGCCTGATCGCCTCGGTGCTGCTCCAGGCGCGCGGAACCGGGCTGTCCGGGGCCTTCGGCGGTGATTCCGCGGTGTACCGGAGCCGGCGCGGCGTCGAACGGCGCCTGTGGCAGTTCACGATCATCCTGGCGATCCTCTTCGCCGTCTTCTCGCTGGCGAGCTACGTCTTCGCCCCGACCAAGGTCGTCTAGGCGCCGGGCTCCGGCCCCTCTCGCGTGAGCCGTCGCGACGCGGCGGTCGTCCTCGTCCTCGTCCTCGTCCTCGGGGTGCTCGGCGGGGCCATCGCCGCTCCGGCGTTCACGCCGGTCGTCGCGCCGCTGGCAACGCCGTCCCCGCCGCCGATCCCGATCCACCGGGAGGCAGTGGTCGGCCTGCCCAGCTCGGTCAACCCGGTGACGGCGCGGACCCAGGCGGACCGCGACCTGGTCGCGCTCCTCTTCCGCGGGCTGGTGCGCCCCGGCCAGGACGGACGGCCGATCGCCGATCTTGCGGCCGGCTGGACGGTCGAGGCGAAGGGCGCGCGATGGACGTTCCGGCTCCGGCCGGACGCCTCCTGGCAGGACGGTGTCCCGGTGACGAGCGACGACGTGGTCTACACGGTGCACGTGCTCCAGGATCCGGCCTACACGGGGCCGCTTTCCGCGGGCTGGCAGGGTGTCACGGCGACCGCGCTCGATCCGACGACAGTTCGCTTCGATCTCTCGGTCCCGCTCGGTGGATTCCTGCAGGCGGCCGCGCAACCGCTCCTGCCGGCCCACCTGCTCGCGAACACGCCCGTCGCCGAGCTTGCCGACGCGCCCTTCTCTTCGCGCCCGGTCGGCAACGGGCCGTTCGCGCTCACCGACCTGACGCCGGAGTCCGCGACCCTGGTGCCCGTCGTCGGGTCCTTCGACCCCGGTTCGGGACCGCTCGCGACGGTGGGTGCGGGGACGCTCATGCCGGGCGGTCCGCTGCTGGCCGGCCTCGAGCTGCGCTTCTTCGCCGGGCCCGACGACGCGGTCGCGGCATACCGGGCGGGAGAGGTGGACGCGGTCTCGGGCCTCGCGCCGGTCGCCGCGTCGGCCCTCGCCGGGGAGCCGGCGACACGCCGGATCGCCTACCCGGGCACGACCCTGACCGGCGTCTTCCTCAACCTGCGGCCGGGGGCCGGGCCATTCGCCGACGCGCGGGTCCGGACCGCGCTCCTCGCGGCGGTCGATCGTGGCCGCCTGGTTACGGACCTGCTGGGCGGGTCCGGCCAGCTCGCCAGCACGCCGATCCCGCCGTCGTCGTGGGCGTACGACCCGAAGGCGGCTCCCGTCGTCGCATTCGACCGGAAGGCGGCGGCTGCCGGTCTCAAGGCAGCCGGCTGGACGAAGACCGCCGCCGGTTGGCTGCCTCCGCGGGCCAAGAAGGCACTGACGATCCAGCTGCTGACGGCCGGCGCCTCCGTGAACCCTGTCGCCGCCAGCGCCGCGACGCGGATCGCAGCAGCCTGGACGTCGCTCGGGATCCCCACGACGGTCGCGCCGCTGGCCGCCGGCGCCCTCGTCGACCGCCTCCGGTCCGGTGACTTCGTGGCCGCGGTTGCCGACGTCAACGTGGGGCTGGACCCGGACCCATATCCGCTGCTCGCGAGCGCCCAGGTCCAGGCTGGAGGTTCGAACGTCTCGGGCTTCCAGGATCCTGCCCTCGACACGGCTCTCGTCGCAGCCCGGGCCCCGGGCACCGACACTGCGCGGGGCGCGGCCTACGCCCGCCTCCAGACGCTCCTGGGAACGCTCGAGCCGGTCCTGCCGCTCTTCTTCCGTGACACGGTCTTCGTCGTGTCGGACCGGCTCGTCGGCCCGCGGCCGGCGCCCGTCGCCGATCCGAGTGGCCGCTTCTGGGACGTGATAGCATGGTCGTCCTTCGGGCGGTGACCCTCGCCGCCTGATCGGCAGCGTGCCGAGGTGGCGGAATCGGTAGACGCGCTAGCTTCAGGAGCTAGTGTCCGCAAGGGCGTATGGGTTCAAATCCCTTCCTCGGTACCAACTCGATCGGGAAGCGAACAGTGCGCCGCACTCGAGCCCAGGTGGCGGAATTGGTATACGCGTACGTTTGAGGGGCGTATGAGGCAACTCATCCGGGTTCAAGTCCCGGCCTGGGCACCACGCACCTGCACCTGATCGAGGCGGCTCCGTCCGGAGCCGCCTCTCGCATGTCCCGGCAGGACGGCCGATCGCGGGCGGTTAGCTCAGCTGGTTAGAGCGCCTCGCTTACACCGAGGAGGTCGGAGGTTCGAATCCTCCACCGCCTACCATCGCGCAGTCGTCCCGGGACGAGGTGTTCCCTCCCGTACACTTGTGGCAGCGGCCGTCGAGCCGCGCCGAGCGAATCCGGAGGCCCCGATGGAAGCTGTCGTCATCCTGCTGGTCATCATCGCCGTCGTGGCCCTGGCCGGGGTCCTGATCTACAACGGCCTCGTCGCACGCCGCAACCGGGTCGACGAAGCGGTCGGGCAGATCGAGGTCCAGCTCAAGCGGCGCCACGACCTGGTGCCGAACCTCGTCTCGGCGGTCAAGGGCTACATGGACTTCGAGCAGGATGTCCTCACGCGCGTGACCGATGCCCGCGCGAACGCCGTCGCGGCCGGGGCGAGCGGCCAGATCACGGCCCAGCAGGCCCAGGCGGAGAACACGCTCACGGGCGCCCTCCGCTCGCTCTTCGCCGTCGTAGAGAACTACCCCGTGCTCAAGGCAAACGAGAACGTCCTGAGCCTGCAGGAGCAGCTGACCACGACCGAGAACCAGATCAGCTTCTCCCGCCAGCACTACAACGCGACCGTCAACGACTACAACACGACGCTCCAGACGATCCCCGCGGTCCTCATCGCCGGACCCATGGGCTTCACGAAGCGGGAGTTCTTCGCGGCCGAGCCCGAGGCGCAGGACGTTCCCGTGGTCAGCCTGCGCTGAGCGGCGGACAGCAGGGCGCTCCGATGGCCGGCACCTTCTACAGCCAGATCGCGGCGAACCGGCGCAACTCGTTCTTCCTCATGCTCATCCTCGTCGCGCTGCTTTCGGTCCTCGGTTTCGCGATCGGCTACGGCACGACCGGCCAGGCGGGCGCCGGGCTCGGCTGGCTGGGCATCTTCGGCGTCATCGCCATCGTCTCGTCGGTGGCCAGCTACTACACCGGCGACAAGGTCGTCCTGGGCGTCTCGAAGGCGCGACTCGTCACGGCGGCGCAGCAGCCCCAGCTGATCAACGTGGTGACCGAGATGGCGCTGGCCGCCGCCATCCCGATGCCGGCCGTCTACCTGATCGACGACACGGCGCCCAATGCGTTCGCGACGGGGCGCGATCCCCGGCATGCCTCCATCGCGATCACGACCGGCCTCCTGCAGAAGCTCGACCGCGAGGAGCTCCAGGGCGTGATCGGCCACGAGCTCTCACACGTGCGCAACTACGACATCCGCTACTCGCTCCTCGTCGGGGTCCTGGTCGGGACGGTTGCCCTGCTGGCCGACTTCTTCCTGCGCTTCACGTTCTGGGGTGGCTTCGGAGGCGGTCGCCGCTCGTCGAGCGACCGGGACAGCGGCGGCGGCGGTCTGCAGGTGATCGTCTTCGTGCTCGCCATCGTGCTGGCCATCCTTGCCCCATTCTTCGCCCGACTCGTCCAGCTCGCGGTGAGCCGGCAGCGCGAGTACCTGGCCGACGCGTCCTCGGTCGAGCTCACCCGGAACCCGCAGGGCCTCGAACGGGCGCTCGCCGCGATCTCGGAGGACAAGGAGGTGCTGGAGGTCGCCAACCGCGCCACCCAGCACCTCTACTTCACGAACCCGATCAAGAAGTTCGAGAGTCGCTCGAAGGG
>JADGQH010000047.1 GCA_017881985.1 Chloroflexota bacterium
CCGGCGATGCTCGCGGCCGCGCTCGATCGTGTGCTCGAGCACACGGGCGCGCTCGCCGGCCAGATCAGCGTCAACGGGCCGGGCGGCCAGCCGCTTGCGGCTCGACGGCCGGGCGACCTCGGCGATAGCACGGGCATGCTGTGGGCCCACGCAATCCTCGACGAGACGCCGGCCGTGGCGGCGCGTCCCGCCCAGGCCCAGCTCCCCGGGGTCGACGCCAGCGTCGTGGACCTCCCGCTGGCCGGCAGCATCGCCACGGTCGGGACGATGCGCCTGATCTTCCACCCGTCGGGCGATCCGGCCATCTCGATGGCGGCTCTCGTGGACCTCGCCGGCACGATCGGCACCGCGGCGACCCTGACCACGACGCTGGCCGACCTCCGCCGCGAGGAGCACGAGCGCGAGGCCCTCCATGCGGTCGCCCTCCAGCTCACCGGGAGCGCCGAGCTGCGCGAGGTCCTTGACACGATCACCCGCCACGCTCGTGAGCTGCTCAGCGCGGAGCGGGCGGTCGCCTGCCTGGCCAATCCCCGCGAGGACGGCCGGACGTACGACTGGACGGATCGCCTGGCGCTTGCCGACGACGGGTCGACCTGCCTGCTGGCTCACAGCGCCGATACCGACGAGGAGCATGAGCACAATTCGGCGTGCCCGATCCAGTACGGGGTGCCGCGAGCGATCGTCCTTGCGCAGCCGATGCGTGGCGCCGATGGCTTCCTCGGCGAGCTGTGCGTGATGCGCACGAACGGGGTCCCATTCGCGGACCGGGAGCGCAACCTCCTGGGTGCGCTCGCCTACATGGCCGCGATCGGGGTGCGGACCGCCCGCCTGCGCGATGCCGAGCACCAGTACACGATCGTCGCCGAACGGGACAGGATCGCCCGCGAGCTGCACGACACCATCGCCCAGGTGCTCGGCGTGCTCCACCTCGGACTCCGCGGCCTGGTGCCGAGGGTCCGCCTCGTGGCCGGCAACAACGCCGCCACCGAGATCGCCGGGCTGGCAGACATCGCGGACGAGGGCTACAGGGACGTGCGCGAAGCGATCCTGGGCCTCAGCAACTCAGCCGCATCGAGCGAAGGGCTGGAAGGTGCCCTGGGCGCGTACCTTGGCAAGTTCTCCCGCCAGACCGGGATCAAGACGACGCTCGACTGCGACGCTGCAGCGGGTCGGGCGATCACTCCGCGCAGCGAGGTCCAGCTCCTTCGGGTCGTCCAGGAGGCGCTCACAAACGTCCGGAAGCACGCCGGCGCCTACCACGCGGCCGTCAGCCTGGTCGAGGACCACGGCGTGGTGACGCTGGAGGTCACGGACGATGGGTCCGGATTCGACCCGGCGCGCGTCGAGGAGGCCCTCGATCACGGCTTCGGCATGACGGCGATGCGCGAGCGAGTGGAGCAGATCGGCGGTACGCTCGAGGTCGACACCCAGCCGGGCACGGGAACACGGGTCATTGTCCGGCTCCAGCAGGAGGAGATGCGTGCCGCACACGCCCCCGACGCTGCGCGTGCTGGTGGTTGACGACCAGCCGCTCTTCCGCAAGGCGCTCGCCGGCCTCGTCAACGCCCAGCTTGACATGACCGTCGTCGGCGAGGCCGACACCGGGATGGAGGCGCTCGAACGCGTGCGGACGCTCGATCCGGACGTCGTCGTGATGGACGTCAACATGCCTGTCGCGAGCGGCGTGGACGGCGTCCGCGCGATCCGCGGAGCGGGCTACGCCACGAAGATCGTCATGCTCACGATCTCCGAGGAGGATGACGACCTCTTCGACGCGATCCGGGCCGGCGCGAACGGCTACTTGCTGAAGAACATCCGGCCGGAGGTCCTCTTCGACGACCTCCGCGGCGTGATGCGCGGCGAGGCGCCGATCGCACCCGCGATCGCCCACAAGCTGCTCGACGCGCTGCGCGAGGGCCCGCCGCGCCCACATGCCTCGACCACCCCTGGGGAAGGCGAGACGGCGCTGACGAGGCGCGAGACCGAGATCCTCCAGCTGGTGTCGGCCGGCCTCTCGAACAAGGAGATCGCCAACCAGCTGACGATCACCGAGGGCACGGTCAAGAACCACGTCCACAACACGCTCGAGAAGCTCCACCTGTCCAACCGGACGCAGGCGGCCGCCTTCACGGTCGCCCAGGGCCTGTCCGCGCCGCGGCCGTCGAACCCCGACCGAAGCTGAGGCCGCGCCACCGGCCGGACGCCCCATAGTCGCGCGGGCCGGGCCGGGAGCGACCCGCCGGCGTCGATCGTGTGCCGTTCGGTGCCGTTCGGTAGACCGGATGGCCCATGAATTGTGCCCTCGGGCGGATGGCGGGCCCTCCTGGCCCTTCGTACGATCGCGGCCGAGCGAGACCACCTGGGATCGCCCATCGCAGGAGCCCGGTCCATGGCGGACCCTGTCCGCGTTCTCGTCCTCTACGACCATCCGCTTCTCGGCGAAGGGCTGAGCGCCCTCATGGCCTCCGTTCCGGACCTCCACGTCGAACGGATCTCGATGTGCGACCCCGACGCGATGGAGCGGGCGATCGCCGCCGACCCCGACGTCGTGGTCCTGGAGGAAGGCGGGCCGGTCGGGCTCCTCGACGTCCTTCGGGGCAGCCGCTGCCGGGCGATCGTCGACGTGAGCATGAGCACGTCGCAGGCGTGGTCGATCCGTCGCGAGGAGATCTCGACCGATCCCGAGTCGCTGATCGACCGGATCGTCGGCGCCTGCCTCGGCGATCGTCGGCTGGTCGCTCCCCTCCCGGTGGTCGGCTGAGGATCGCGACGCGCAGTTCCGGCGCCGGCCGAAGGCGGGCATGAACGAGACACCAGGGCCTCACACGGCCAGGCCGAGGTCGACGGGCGCCACCCCGACGGGCACACTCTCGATCAGCCGTCGCCGGGCACTCGCTGTCATCGGGTCGACGGTCGCCAGCATCGTCCTGCTCGATGCGTGCGGCTCTGCGGCCGTCTCCGCGCCGGGCGGATGGGTGCGCGCGGACGTCGACCCGTCCGGGCTGATCCCTGATCAACCCGTCCCCGTCCGCTTCGCCGGCACCGTTGGCGGCGCCACCGTCGCGGGATCGGCATGGCTCGTCCGACGGAGCGCCGGGGATCTCGTCGCGTTCGACCCCCGCTGCACGCACGCGCGGTGCGCCTACGACTGGACCGACCAGGCCTCGTTCGCTTGCCTGTGCCATAAGGGCTTCTTCCGCGTCGACGGCTCGGTGATCTCGGGCCCGCCGCCGCGCCCGCTCGACCGGTTCAACGTCCGGGAGACGGATGGCCGGGTCGAGCTGCAGGTCCCGGCCGACTTCTCGACGCCCCGCCCCGCCGACTGACGCGGGCTCCGGCCGCGGCCCGGCCGGGCGGCGGATACATCGTCCGGGCGATACATGCCCCAGGCGCCGCCATGACCGCCCGGCTGTATCGATGTTCTACCCCCCGGCGGATTGGAACCGGCTCGCCCGCCACCGACGATTACACGCGGTCAGGTGTGCCGATGGCGCGCCCGCGTCCCGTTACAGCAGGTGTCGCAGATGTTCCGGGTCACGTCCCTGGCGAGTTTGGACGAGAAGCGGCTCAACCGCTGGATCAAACGCGTGCTGTTGCTGCTCGTCGTCGGCACGATCGCGTTCGCCGCGTTCTACGCGGTGGACCGCTGGCGTCCCGCCACGACTCCGATCGTCGACCAGCGCCTCGCCGCGCTCGAGCAGGCCGTTCGCGACAAGCCGGACGACGTTGCCTCGCGGGGCCAGCTGGCCGACACGTACGTCGCCAAGGGCCGCTTCGACGACGCGCTCGTCCAGTACGACGCGATCCTCGCGTCCGGCAGGGACGTCGAGCTTGCGACGTACGGCCGCGCCGGCGCCTACATGGGCCTCAAGCGGCTTGATGACGCCGCCAAGGACTACGGGGCGGTCGTGGACATCGCCAAGGGCGGCGAGATGGCGAACGTCGACCCGATGCTCGAAGCCGCGTATTACAGCCTGGGCTCGATCGCGATGCAGCAGGCGAAGCCCGCCGACGCGATCCCGGTCCTCGAGAAGGCGCTCGCGATCAAGCGCTCGGACGCCGACGCGCTCTACCTGGTCGGGACCGCGTACGTCGCGGCCGGCGAGACGGACAAGGCCGAGACCGCCCTGCGCGCCGCCGTCGCGTTCGTCCCGATCGGCTGGAGCGAGCCGTACACGGCACTCGCCGAGGGCTTCACGAAGGCCGGAAAGACCGCGATGGCCGAGTGGGCCGGCGCCATGGTCGACCTGGCCAGCGGCAAGCCGGATCTCGCCGAGCCGCGACTGCTCGCGATCGCGGACGGCGACGCTGCCGTAGATGCCGCGGTCGGCTTGGGCCTCCTGTACGAGACGAAGGGCGATACAGGCAAAGCCGCAGTGTGGTACCGCAAGGCACTGGCGAAGAGCCCGGACAACGTCTCCGCGCGCCTCGGCTTGGGCCGCGTAGGACCTGGCCCGAGCCCGCTGCCAGCCCTGCCCATGCCAGGCGCGCCGGCCGGAGGGACGAATTGATGGCTGCCGAGATCATCGTGGACGGCCTGCCCATCCCGCCGACAACCGTCGATGGCGAACCCGAGCGGCAGCCGCGCAGTCGGCCGCGCCGAAAGGCCGTCGTTCTCCTGTTCCTCCTCGGGCTCCTGGCAACGCTCGTGACGATCGCGCTCTGGTACTTCCTGTTCCGGCAGCCGATCACGACGCTGCCGCTTCCCGGAATTCCCCAGGTCGAGGTTCCCGCCTACTCGACGGCGGTGTACGGCGCGATCGGGCCATCAGGCGTCGCCGTCAGCCCATCGGGCGACCGGATCTATGTGACGCAGTCGCAAGGGAGCCGGGGCAGCGTCGTCTTCGACGGGAGCGGCAACACGCTTGGCACCATGGCGCCGCCGGCGGCGACCGGGACCGAGCACGCGCCGGTCTACGTCGCCATCGATCCCCTCACCAGCGAGGTCTACGTCAGCGACCGCCTGGCCGGGGTGATCTACATCTATGACCGCGACGGCACCTACCAGCGCACGTTCACCCTGGCGCAGCCGCGACCGGGATGGCAGCCACTTGGCCTGGCATTCGACAAGGCCGGCAACCTCTACGTGACGGACCTGTCGGGTCCCTACCAGAAGGTTCTCGTCATTGACCGCGCGGCCGCGGTGGTGAGGACGCTGGGAGAGAACGACAAGCTCTCGTTCCCCAATGGCATCGCAGTCGACGCGGCCGGGGACGTCTATGTCTCGGACAGCAACAACGGCCGCCTCCTCATGTACGGGGCCGACGGCACCATCCGCGCCCAGGTTGGCCGGGGATCCGGCCAGGGGAACCTCGGCCTGCCGCGCGGGATCGCCGTTGACGGCAGCGGCCGGGTCTTCGTCGCCGATTCCACCGGTCAGGGTGTCTTCGTCTATCACGCTCCCGGAAACGACGAGCGCCGGCTCAGCTATCTCGGGTTCATCGGGAGCCAAGGGGTCTCGGACGGCGCGTTCGAGTACCCGAACAGCGTCGCGGTCGACGCGCGCGGGCGTGTGTACGTGGCCGACACGTTCAACGACCGGGTGCAGATCTGGAGCTACTGAGGCTCCTGGCAGGAGGAATAGGGAGGTGACGCCTGGCTGACACTCGCCGCCGATCGTGGCGGCCCTTTGATGCATACACCCGCAGAGTCAGAGAAAGGAGGTGAGGACGGTGAGGCGATGGACGCTCCTGCTTGCAGGAGCAGCGCTCTGGCTGTTCCTTGCCGCATTACCTGCCCTGGCGGATGGTGGACCCCACGTGTCTGCGGTGAACAACGGTGCTGTCGGCCTGGGTGCCGACAGCTGCGCCGGTTGTCACCGAGCCCATTCCGCCCAAGGCGTACCGCTCCTCACCCAGCAGGAAGGTCCGGCCCTTTGCCTGACCTGCCACGGGACCACTGGCGTCGGCGCGACGACGGACGTCGAGTCTGGCCAGCAGTACACACCGGCCGGGGCCAGCGGAACCGACCGAGGGGGGGTCGCCCTCGGCGCCCTCCGCGGCGGCGGATTCGTTCAGGCCCGAATCGCGTCCGGGTCCGCGGTCCGAATCTCGTACCTGAGTGGCACCTCCGTACGGCTCCTTGCCAAGGTCCCCGTCGGAGCCGCTCAGAACGTCACGTCCGCCCACCTTCCCATCGTGAATGGCAAGGTCGCGGTCGGGACCGGGACGGCCTGGGGCAACGGCCCCGATAGCACCACGGGATCCGCGGGACCGGTCGTGAAGATGGATTGCGTCTCCTGCCACAACCCGCACGGGAACGGCCAGTACCGCATCCTCAATACGATTCCGGACGCGGCGGTGACTGGTACGGACACGTTCGTCCCTGCCGCCGTGGCGGCCCCCGTCACCGACGCAACCCTCCCGCCAACAGGTGACTCCCGCAACTACACCGTCATCCAGACGAACGGCGGCACCGGCACACTCCTTGCGAGCCAGGTAACCGCCCTCGCCCTGCCGCCCACGGCCGGCGACTACTTCCGCCGGAAGGTGCCGTGGAACGGACAGACCGGCACGTCGAACGACGCGCCGAACGGTCTATCCGCGAACTTCACCACCCAGATCGCGACCTGGTGCCTCACTTGTCATACCCGCTACCTCGGCAACGGCTATGACACCAAGGAAGCCGACCCGATCTATACGTACCGCCATACGTCCAACAACACGTCGCGGAACTGCATCACGTGCCACGTCGCGCATGGCTCAAATGCGCAGATGCCGGGTCCCTACTCGAGTGTCCTGAAGAACCCGGGTGGCTCGTCCGCGCCCGTCGGCGACAGCCGCCTCCTGAAGATCGACAACCGGGGCACGTGCCAGGCTTGCCACGATCCGACGGGGACGATCACCGCCACGAGCCCGCAGTCCGGCCCAACGCCGGTCCCTCTTCTCCCCTGAGCTGACACATCTCGCTCTGGCCTCCGCGGGCCGGCCATCACGCCGGCCCGCGGGACCTCCCCCTCCCTGGCACTGCCGCGCACAGGGACCACATGAGGACCTTCCCATCCAATGACCAAGACGCGCGCGTTCCAGCACCGCGCAGGCCCCGCGTTCGGGGCCTTGCTTGTGTTGGTCGCAGCCGGCCTGGCCTTCACACCGATGGTTCCGCCGGTGGGCGCGATCGACCCCACGCCGACGCCGTCGGACTCCCCCGCTCCCGCGCCGGATCCGTCTCCGTCGTTCGATCCGTCGCCGAGCCCCGCGCCCGACCCATCCCCGAGCCCTTCGCCGTCGCCCGTGCCGAGCGTCGAACCGTCTCCATCGCCGCAGCCGAGCACGGACCCGTCGCCGAGCCCTCCGCCGTCACCTGACCCGAGCATGGAGCCGTCGCCCAGCCCTTCGCCGAGCCCGTCTCCCGAGCCGGTCCGCGGGACGCTCGCGATGACATCAGATGCACCGGCTGGCGGTCGGCATCGCATCGATCCCGGCAGCGAGCTCACCGTGCGTCTTTCCGCCCGCGTTGAGACACCGGCGAGCGCCGTTCGACTCGTCGCCGAACTGCCGTACGGCTGGACCGTCCTCGACCCGGACGGCGGCGACGTCGATTCGACAACCCGGACCATCACGTGGCTGGTCGGTGACGTCGCGGACCAGGTGCGTGTGGACTTCGCGCCGCGCCTGCGCGCCCCTCTGCGTTCGCCAGCCGGCGCGCCTGCCTTTACGGGCACGTTTGTCGCTCGCCTCGAGCATGTCGATGGCCTTGTCGCCACCGATTCGGCCTCCGTGCTCGTGGCTCCCGAGCTCATCGTGGCGCATTCGGTGTTTGCCCAGGTGGCCCCAGTGTCCCAGGACCCGGCCTACCTCGCCACCGACAGAGCGCTCACTGGCGTTCTCCGGTTCGACGCATTCCGGATCCGGTTCCAGGTGCGAAATGCCGACCTGCCGGGGGCTCGCATTGCTCCAAGCCTCCAATACCGTGTTGGGGGCTTCGGCACCTTTGCCGATGTCCCTGTCGGAGATGCGGTAGCCGGCCTTCCCTTCTACGTCGGCGCGGAATGGCGCAGGGCGGGCGTCGGGACGGGAACAGTCCCAGGGCAAGCGCAGGAGGCGATCTCCGCGGGGGAGATGATCGTGCGTGAAACCGACGACCCGACACAGACACCCGCCACCGGCCGCCGCGTGATGGGGCGCACCGGCACTGCCGGGATTGCCGTGCCCGGCGACTCGTATACCGAGGTGGAGTTCAGTGTTCGAGCGTCGATTGATCTTCCGCCGGGCGCGTGGTTCGAGCTGCGGCTGACCGACGGCGGGCACGCGATTCCCGGCGCGACCATCGCCAGCGTGATCGCCGAATCGACGCCTCGGGTCGAGCTGACGCCCGGCCAACAGGCCGGCGTGCCGGTTGGCGCGCCGCCCGACGTTCGGCCATCCAACCCACGCGGCATCGCCAGCCTGGACTACCCGCTCGTCACGCCGGGCGTGATCGCCGCGACCTGGGGCAATCCCGGCGGACTCCCGGTGTACCGGCTCGCCGTTGCCGTGCCGGGCGCTCCAGACGCGCAGCCGCAGGTTGGCGCTCCCGACCTGTCGCCGCACGAGTCCAGCCCATCGCTTGATTCAGACACGTGCGCTCAATGTCACTCCGCGCACACCGCCAGCAGCAGCCCCCTGCTGTCCGCGAGCGGCGGCACCCCGCTGGGTTCGACCAGCTACCTGCTTCCGTCACTGACCGGGGTCGGCAGCTTCGCCTTGTCCGCCACCGCGAGCTCGTCCCCGTCCGATGCGATCTGCCTCACCTGCCACGATGGCAACGGCGCAACCTCCAAGGTGCAGATGCCGACCGCCTCGGCGACATCCGCAGTCGACCAGAGCACGAGTGAGTACTTCAGCCACGACGCGGCGTCCGACGCGACCCTCCAGTGCGCGACCTGCCACAACCCGCACATCGCCACGGGCGCGCCCGCGATCCAGACGACGACTGGCTGGACGATCGCGGGTGCCCAGCTGTCAGTCGCGGGCTCGGTCGCCATCAACGGCGCTGCCGGCACCACTCCGACGTACACAATCCAGGACGGCTCGGCCGGCCACCAGCCCACGCGCGAGTACGAGCTCTGCCTGAAGTGCCACACGGGCGCAGCCGTACCCTCGAATGCCGGCCAGCCCCCGTCGCACCAGGCGCTGGACAAGGCCATCGAGCTGAACCCCGCCAACTACTCGTATCACCCGGTCGAGGGTGCCGGGAGGAACACGACGGCGGCGATGGCGCTGAGCCTGGCCGGAACGTCGCCCTACAAGCAATGGGATTTCACGACCGACGGCACCGTACGGTGCGTCAACTGCCACGCGGATTCCTCGAAGTACAGTTCGACGACCGCACCGGCGGCCGGCTCGGACCTGGCACCACACAGCAGCCAGTTCCGCGGGATCCTGATCCAGAACTATCGGGACCGCGTCCTCAAGTCGACGGGCGAGGCATACGCGGCGGCAGATTCCGCCCTCTGCCTCGTCTGCCACGCCGAAGAGGGCTTCGTCAGCAACGCCTCCGGTGCCCCGACGAACTTCAGGCTCCACCAGGAACACCTGACGGGGCTTGCCGGTAAGGGGAATGGCGGTACCGACATCGACACGCCCGGCGCCGGACAGGGCAACGCGGTCTGCGCCGAATGCCACTTCCGAATCCACGGAACGGCGCTCGCCTACCAGGTCGGCGACCGCTCGAATACGCGGCTCGTCAACTTCGCGCCGAACGTGCTTCCCGAGGGAGCCACGGGCACGCTGAAGTGGACCGCGACCGGCGTTGGCACGGGCACCTGCACGCTGACGTGCCACGGCTACGACCACGTGGCCAAGTCATACGGGCCGTAGCGAGCCTGTTCGGCAACCACCCGGGAGAGCAGCGCACGCGTCGATGCACGCGGCGCGGCGAAGGCGGGTCAGGCCGTCGCGCCGCGCGGGTGGGACCACCCGCGCTCCCACCCTCTATCGACGGGTACACCCAGGCCCCGTCGCCCGTATCGGTTGAGCATTCGTCCGTCGGCGCATTTGTGCCGCCCGGCGGATGGGATCACGACCTCGCGGAGCCGACACTTCGGTGCAGGTGTCACGGACCGGGTATGGACCCGGCCGATCAACGAGGGCAATCCGAGATGCACGGAAGACGAGCACGCGCCGGGTGGGCGCGTCCGGCCGGAGCCGCGCGATGAGCGCCCCGGCCAGCACCACTCCCAGGGGCCCGGAGAAGCTGGAGCGCGAGCTCCTGTCCCGCCTCGGGCTCGACCCGTCCGCCACGCCCGAGGACGTGAGCACCGCCCACGAGACGGTCTCCGCGTATCTCGCGGCGGCGCCGCGCAGCCTGCGGGCCTGGGCACGCGTCCAGGCCTCCGGCGCCGACGAGGCGTACGCACTTCTCACGGACCCGGCCGCGCTCTCCCGTGCCGTCGCCCTTGTCGGGGCGGGCGCGCGACCGGCCGTCCTGCCCGGCGAGCCGGCGACACCTCCGGCTCGCCGGGAAACCCTCGCGCCGACCCCCGTCGCGGCACCCTCTGCCGCGACGGGGCGAGCGGCGGGTGCAACGGAGGGCACGGCCGTGCTCGCGGCTCCAACCGCGGCGGCAGCCGCGACGGCAGCGACCGCGGCGGTGCTCGTCGACGAGACCGGCCGCCGCATCGTCAGCGACGACGAGATCGACGCCCTCCTGGCCGAGGTGGATCCGACAGCGCACCGGGAGATCGTCGGGACTGCGGCGGAGCGCGCCGCGTCGACCGCTGCCAGCACCGGCGCCACCTCCCGCCCGGGACGGCTCCTGGGAATCATCGGGTCGGCTGCCTTCCGGAACCTCGCCATCGTGGGCGCCACCGTGGCCGCCATCGGCATCGTGGTCGTGATGGGCTTCAATGCCGGCGGCACGAGCGCCTCGGTCATCGGCGCCAATGGCAGCCCCGCCCCGAGCGCGGCGGCGAGCGCGCCGGTCCTCGACCAGGCGGCCGTCGCCGCGCTGATGGTCAAGATCCAGGCCAACCCGAAGGACGCCGACTCGCTCATGGCGCTCGGCGACGAGTACTACAAGACCGGCGACTACAAGACCGCTGGCGACTGGTACACGAAGGTCACGGCGATCGAGCCGACCGCCGTGCGCGGCTTCCTGGCCCTTGGCGCGACCGCCTTCAACCTCGGTGACGCCACCACGGCCGAGACAGCGTGGAAGCAGGTCCTGACGCTCGACGAGAAGAACGTCGAGGCGCACTACGACCTGGGCTTCCTCTACCTGAACCGCCAGCCGGCCGACATGGCCGGGGTCCAGCGCGAGTGGTCGCGCGTGGTCGCGCTCGCCCCGGACAGCGACATCGCCAAGACGGTGAAGGCGCACCTCGACGCCCTCGCGAGCGCTGCACCAGCTTCACCGGGCGCCAGCGGGGCCCCGGCCGGCTCCCCCGCCGCGAGCGCGGGATCGTCCGCGCCTTCCGGCGCGCCTGCGTCGAGCGCCGCGCCGTCATCGAGCGCCAGGCCATGACCGTCGGGGCCGGGATCGGCCTCCTCGTCGCATTCCTCGGAGGCGTGGTCTCCTTCGCGTCGCCGTGCTGCCTGCCGCTCGTGCCGGCCTACATCGGGTACATGGTCGGCGCCACGGGAGCGGCGGACCGCCGGCGAAGCCTCTTCCACGGACTCGCGTTCGTGACCGGCTTCACGCTCGTCTTCGTCGCCTTCTGGGCCTCGATCGGCGCGATCGGGTACGCCCTGGCCGACAACGCGAAGTACCTCCGCCAGCTCGGCGGGGCCGTCCTCATCGTCCTGGGCCTCCAGGTCGCCGGCGTGATCAACCTCCGGGCGCTGTGGCGCGACACGCGCCCGATGCCCGCGTTCGGCGGCGCCCTGGCGCGTGGCGCCATGGCGGGTGGCGGAGTGAGTGGTGCCGGCGGCACGATCACGAGCCGCGCCATGGCCGGCAGCGGCACGATGACGAGCGGCGCGATGGCCGGCGGCGGCACGATGACGCTCGGCGGCGGCCCCGGCGCGGGCATGCGCCTGCGCGGTCCCGGCTACGGCCGGTCGCTCCTCTTCGGGGTCGTCTTTGCCGCGGGCTGGAGCCCCTGCATCGGCCCGATCCTCGGCGGGATCATCGGCCTCGCCTCCACCACCGGGAGCGTGGCCCAGGGCACCGTCCTTCTCCTCGCCTATGCGGCCGGGCTCGCCGTGCCGTTCCTGGCCGTCGCCATGGGCGCGACGTGGGTCGCCCGCCGGCTCGGCTGGGTCGGACGTCACCACCGCGTCGTCTCGCTCGTGAGCGGGGCGATGCTCATCGGCCTCGGCCTTCTCATGGTCACCAACCTGCTCGCGCGTCTCGCGGCGTTGACAGCGCCGCTCGGCGGCTGACGGAGGCGCACGAATGGCACACACGACGAGAACCCAGAACCTTGCGGCCGGCACCCTGCCGTCCGGGGCAGGCGCCGTGCCGGCCGCGGCCAGCGCCCTGCCCGCCGGCGGGCTGCCGACGACCGGCGCGACCGGCCGGACCGGCGCCCTCGACTCGGCGCTGGACCGCCTCTGGGGCCTGCTCACCTCGATGAAGTTCGGCCTGCTCCTGATCCTCGCCTTCGCGGCGTTCGGGCTCGTCGGCACGCTCCTTATCCAGATGCCCGCAGGCGTCGCAGACGACCCGCAGGCGCGGGCCGGCTGGCTCGCGGAGGTCCGCCCGAAGTACGGCGGATGGACCGGGATCCTGGACCAGCTCCAGTTCTTCACGATCTTCCAGTCGGTCTGGCTGCGGGCCATCGGCGCGCTGCTCGCCGCCTCCACGATCGCCTGCACGCTGCACCGGATCCCGGGTACGTGGCGGACCATGACGAAGCCCCACGTGAACGTGGGCCCGACCTTCTTCGAGCACGCACCGCAGCACGAGCAGATGACCTTCCACCGCGCCCCGGCCGACGTCCTCGCCGCGGCGGAGCAGGTCCTCAAGCGCCGCCACTACCGGACGGTCACCCTCGACGACGGCACGGTCCGCATCTACGCCGACCGCAACCACTGGCAGCCGTGGGCCGGGATCGCAGGCCACTTCAGCATCGTGGTCATCCTGGCCGGGGCGATGGTCGGCTCCATGTGGGGCTTCCGCGACTCGCAGTTCATGCTCGCGGAGGGCGCCACGTCGGCCGTGCCGACGGAGCCGGGCCTCTCCATCAGGCTCAACTCCTTCAAGGACACGTACTACCCGGACACCGGGGCTCCGTCCGACTACGTGAGCGACGTGGTCCTCACCCGCGACGGCCAGACCGTGGCCCAGCAGCAGGTCCGGGTCAACGAGCCGCTGCGCTACGGCGACGTCTCGTTCTACCAGGCGTTCTTCGGGCCGGCCGCGGTCGTCACCGTGAAGGACGCGAAGGGCGCGACGCTCTACTCCGCGGGCGTGCCGCTCGCGTGGACGTCGAACAACGGGGGCAACAAGGTCGGCACGTTCTCCCTCCCGGGCCAGAACGTCGCGGTCTGGGTGGTCGCCACCACCGGCCCCGACGACCCGAGCGTCAAGCCCGGCCAGGTGGCGATCGAGCTGTACGCCTCCGACACCGGCAACCCGATCGTCCAGAAGTCGATCGACCAGGGCACGCCGACGACGATCGAAAACCTGACCTACACGTTCGAGCGCGAGACCAAGTACACGGGCCTCAACGTCGCGAAGGATCCGGGGACGCCGATCGTGTGGTTCGGCTGCTTCCTCCTGGTCGTGGGGTTCATGGTCCGCCTCTTCGTCCCCTATCGCCGGATCTGGGGCCAGCTGGCATCGCGGCCCGACGGCGGCAGCTCGCTCTCCGTCGCGGCGGTCGGCCGCCGGGACAGCGACCTCGACGCCGAGTTCACGTCTCTCGTCACGGACATCCGCCAGGCCGTCACGGGCCCGGCGCGCAGCTGAGGAGCGCCGCACCATGGGAAAGCTCGCCGAGTACGCCTTCGTCGCCGGGACGCTGAGCACGTTCCTCGCGCTCGTCGGCTACGTCTTCTATGCCCTCTCGGGCGTCCGGGCGGCCCGGATGGCCGCCGCCGGCGTCCCGATGACGACCGGGGGGATCGGTTTCACGTCCGGTCCGCGCACCGCCTCCATCGGGCACTACGCGACCCTGCTCGGCGGGCTGAGCGTCTTCGCCATCGCCGCAAGCCTCGTCCTCCGGACGATCGCCACCGGCCACGGCCCGTTCTCGAACATGTACGAGTTCTCGATCGCCTTCGCCTTCGGGATCCTGTGCGCCTACTACTGGTTCGAGCGCAAGTACCGCCAGCGCGTGCTTGGCCTCCTCGCCCTCCCTGTCGCGCTCGCGCTGCTGGCCTACGCCGCGACCGTCCCGGCGAGCATCGAGCCGCTGGTCCCCGCGCTCCAGAACAACATGCTCCTCACCGTTCACGTCGCGACGGCCATCGTCGCCTATGGGTCGTTCACGATCGCGTTCGCCGCGGCGCTCCTCTACCTCATCCAGCCGGCGACCGGCCGCTGGGGCCTGCCGAAGCCCGCGGTGCTCGACGAGATCGGCTATCGCGCCATCGTCATCGGCTTCCCCTTCCTGACCCTCACGGTGGTCCTCGGCGCCGTCTGGGCCGACACCGCGTGGGGCACGTACTGGAGCTGGGACCCGAAGGAGACCGCGTCGCTCGTGACGTGGCTCATCTACGGCGCCTACCTCCACGCCCGGGTCGTCCGCGGATGGCGCGGCAACAAGGCGGCCCTCCTGCTCCTGGTCGGCTTCGGCGCCACGCTCCTCACCTACTTCGGCAACCTCTTCTTCGGCGGGCTCCACAGCTACAGCGGCCTGGCCGGCGTCTGACCGGCTGGCGGACGGAGACGGCCATGGATGCGATGGAGATCCCGGCGTCGCGGCCGGTGAGCCTGGCTGCAGGCCGGCTGCGGACCATCCTCGTCCTGGCCGTGGCGGCGATATTGGTCGCCGTGGTGGCCTGGGTCGTCGACAAGCCCGCCGACGACGGGGTGACCCTCCTGCCGGGCGGAGCGGCAGCAGGCTCGCCCCCGCGCGCGGGCAACGTGCCGCCCGACTTCCAGGCGACGGCGCTCGACGGCTCGGCGGTCTCCATTGCGGCGCTCAAGGGTCAGCCGACCTGGCTGACCTTCGGGGCCAGCTGGTGCCCTGACTGCCGCGCCGAGGCAACCGACCTCCAGGCCACGTACGCGAAGTACAAGCCGCAGGGGCTGGCGGTGCTCGGGGTCTTCATCCAGGAGGACCAGGCCGCCGTCCAGGACTACGCGAAGCGCGTCGGCTTCACCTTCCCGATGGTCGCGGACCCGTCCGGCCGGATCGCCGACCTCTACCGAACCTATGGCATCCCGATCCACTTCTTCATCGGGCGCGACGGCCTGATTCGCGACGTGCGCATCGGCCGGCTCTCGCCGGGCGACATGGAGCAGCTGGTGCAGCAGCTCGTCAAGGGCTGACGGAGTCCACCCGATGAGCGAGCCCGGAACGCACGCCCCAGGCGGCGATCCGGCC
>JADGQH010000238.1 GCA_017881985.1 Chloroflexota bacterium
GGACGGCTGTCGGTCGAGCTGCCGCCGCGCTCGTGGAACGTTGTGCGGCTCACGGACGCAGCGGGCGAGGGTTCCGCCGGCGGCACCTGAGTCGCTGACAACGCTGCCATGCCCGACTGGCGTGAACGTGGTGGCGGGAGCGCATGGGAGTCGAACCCACCCGGCCGCGCAGGCGCGACCGCACCGGTTTTGAAGACCGGGGAGCCCACCGGGACCCAACCGCCCCCGCGCCGGATGGTAGCGCGCGAGCCGACGGCGGGACCGTGACCGGAACGCAGGCCGCCCGTGTTGCCCGGGTGGTCTACTGTTCGCTCTTCGGGAATCCAAGGGGGTGATGCCGGTGACCTGTGCCACGTGTGGCACGGAGAATGACGCGGGGCGCAAGTTCTGCCTGGAGTGCGGGACCTCGCTGGCTGCGGGATGCCCGGCATGCGGTGCCCCCAACCCACCAGCGGCCCGGTTCTGCGGCGAATGCGGCGCCCGACTCGCCGGCGCCCCCGCACCGGTGCACGCCGCTCCCCCGGCCGCGCCGCCGGTCGCCGAGCGTCGGGTCGTCTCGGTGCTCTTCGCGGACCTCGTGGGCTTCACCACGCTCGCCGAGCATCGCGACGCGGAGGAGGTCCGGGACCTCCTCTCCCGCTACTTCGACCTCGCTCGCGGCGTCGTCGAGCGCCACGGCGGGACGGTCGAGAAGTTCATCGGGGACGCGGTGATGGCCGTGTGGGGCGCCCCGACGAGCCACGAGGATGACGCAGAGCGGGCCGTCCGAACCGCGCTGGAGATGGTCGGCGAGGTGCGCGGGCTGGGCCCGGGGGTTCACGCGCGCGTGGGCGTCGTGACCGGCGAGGCTGCCGTGACGATCGGGGCGGTCGGCGAGGGAATGGTCGCCGGCGACATGGTCAACACCGCAAGCCGGCTCCAGGGCATGGCGCCGCCGGACGTCGTCCTCGTCGGAGAGGCGACGATGCATGCCGCCTCCCAGGCGATCGCGTTCGAGGAGGCCGGTGACCAGCTCCTCAAGGGGAAGACGGCGCCGGTGCCCGCGTGGCGCGCGCTTCGGGTGGTCGCGGAACGCGGCGGCCGCGGCCGCTCCGGCGCGGTCGAGGCACCCTTCGTGGGCCGCGACGACGAGCTGCGACTGCTCAAGGACCTCTACCACACCACCGCCCGCGATCGCCGGGTCCGGCTCGTCTCGGTCACCGGCCAGGGCGGCATCGGGAAGAGCCGGCTCGCCTGGGAGTTTCTCAAGTACATCGACGGCCTGGTCGAGACGGTCTACTGGCATCACGGGCGTTCGCCCTCGTACGGGAGCGGGATCACGTTCTGGGCGCTCGGCGAGATGGTTCGCGTGCGCGCAGGGCTGGCGGAGGCCGACGACGAGGCCACGACCCGTGCCCGGATCGGGGAATCGGTCGCCCGGTGGATTCCGGACGACCAGGAGCGGCGCTGGGTGGAGTCGGCGCTGCTCGCCCTGCTCGGGGTCGGGGAGGCGCTCTCCGGCGGGCAGGATCGGCTCTTCTCCGCGTGGCGCACGTATTTCGAGCGGATCGCGGCCGAGGATCCGGTGGTGATGGTCTTCGAGGACCTCCAGTGGGCGGACAGCGGGCTCCTCGCGTTCATCGACCACCTCGTGGAATGGAGTCGCGGCGTCGCGATCTACGTGGTCGCGCTGGCGCGCCCGGAGCTCCTCGAGACGCGTCCTGACTGGGGCGCCGGCAAGCGCAACTTCACGAGCCTTGCCCTGGACCCGCTCTCGCCCGACGCGATGCGTGCGCTGCTCGCCGGCCTGGTCCCGGGGCTCTCCCCGGATGCCGCCGCCCGGATCGTGGCGCGTGCCGACGGGATCCCGCTCTATGCGGTGGAGATCGTGCGGATGCTCGTGGCGCAGGGCTCGCTGGAGGCCGTGGACGGCGCGTACCGGCCGGTCGGCGACCTCGCCGACGTGGCCGTGCCGGAGACCCTGCACTCGCTGATCGCGGCCCGCCTCGACGGCCTCGACCCGTCCGATCGCGCGATGCTCCAGGCCGCGTCGGTCATCGGCCACGCGTTCACGATCGATGGCCTTGCCGCCGTCGCTGCGCTCGATCCCGGGGACGTGGAGCGCCGGCTGCTGTCGCTGGTCCGCCGGGAGCTCGTGGTGCGGGACGTCGACCCGCGCTCGGCCGAGCGCGGCCAGTTCGCGTTCGTCCAGTCGCTGGTCCGCGAGGTCGCCTACTCCACGCTTGCCCGCCGCGACCGCAAGACACGCCACCTGGCCGCCGCTCGCCATTTCGAGACCCTGGTCGACCAGGAGCTGGCCGGCGCGCTCGCGGCGCACTACCTGGCCGCCTACCGAAACGCATCCGAGGGCCCGGAGGCGGACGCCCTCGCAGCGCAGGCGCGGATCGCGCTTCGGGCCGCGGGGGAGCGGGCGGTCGCGCTGGGCGCCCAGGAGCAGGCCCTCGGCTTCTACCGCGATGCACTGGAAGTGACGATCGAGCCCGTGGACCGGGCAACGCTCCTGGAGCGTGCCGGCACTGCAGCATCCGCGGCAGGATTCCACGAGGAGGCCGAAGGTTTCCTCGGCAGCGCGATCGAGCTGCTCCGGGCCGCCGGCGATCGAAGCGGCGCGGCACGCGTCACCGGGAGCCTCGCCGACGCCATGTTCGGGCGCTACCGCCTGGACGCTGCGCTCGCCCTGGTCGAACCGGCAGGTCGCGAGTTCGCCGACCTCGGCGAGGACCCGGGGTATGCCTCGCTGCTGGGCCAGCTGGCTCGGTTCCAGATGCTCCGGCAGGTGGATTTCGCGGCGGCGGTGGCCACGGCCGACCGCGCACTCGCGATCGCCGAGCACCTGGACCGCGTGGACCTGGTCGCGGACGTGATCGTGACGCGCGGCGTGGCCCTCACGAGCCTCGGACGCGCGCACGAAGGGATCGGCTGCCTGGAGACCGGGCTCCGCCTTGCCGAGCGACACGGCCTCCTGGCCGCCGAGATCCGGGCCCGGACGAACATGGGAGGCCCGCTCACCGACCGCGACCCGCGCGCCGCGTTCGAGGTCTCGCGAACGGGGCTGGAGCTCGCCCGCCGGTTCGGCCACCGGCAGGGTGTGTCGATGCTCATTGGGAACGCCAGCGTCGGGGCGATCGAGACCGGCGAGTGGGATTGGGCCAACACCGAGATCCGGGCGGGGCTCGAGCAGGCCTCGAGCGCGGAGGAGCGAATCATCCTCCTGATGTTCCTGGCCCAGCTCCTGGTCGAAGGCGGCGCCATCGCCGATTCGGAGATCGACGAGGTCGAGGGTTGGCTGAAGACGCGCCTTGCGGAAGAGCCGTATCTCGCGTCGAGCGTGGCCGTCATGCGGGCCGCCCGGGCCATGGCACACGGGGACCTTGCAGCTGCCGCCTCCAGCGCCCTCGAGAACGGCCGGCTCGACCCGTACAACGCCGTCGCGGCGACCTCCGACGCAACGCTCCTCTCACTCGTTGCCCGCGACCGGGACCGCGCCGAGGAAAGCGTCCGGGCGCTTCGCGCGACCGGATCGCACGCGACGATCGCCCAGATTGTCGCCCGCGTCGGCGAGGCGGGGATCGCTGCCCTGGATGGACGCGCGGACGCGGCGCGGCCGGGACTCCTCGCGGCGTACGCCGCTCTTCGCGACGTCGGGGCGGCGCGTAAGCAGGCGCTCGCCGGGCTCGTGATGGCAACCCTGCTCGGCCCCGGCGACGCCCAGGTCCGGGCTGCCATCGCCGAGACGCGGCAGCTGTTCGAGAGGATGGGTGCCGGGCTTTGGCTCGCCCGGCTTGACGCCGCCGAAGCCGTCGCGGAAGCCGGCGGAGCGACCGCCCCGGCGGCGAGTCCCGCGAGCTCGCGCCAGGCCGCCCGTCCGGCCGAACGCCCTCCCGTCCCCGTCGACCGGGGATGATCGTCGCCGGGACCGGGCTCGGCGGCGGGGAGCCCGGTGTTCCCGCCATCCGCCTCACCGACCTGACGGACTGCGGCGGCTGCGCGGCGAAGCTCGGTGCGGACGTGCTCGCAACGGTCCTCGCCGGGCTGGGCGCGGTCGCGGGTCCGCCGCCGGCGAACCTGCTCGCGGGCCTGGACCCACCCGACGATGCCGCCGTCTACCGGCTGACCGACGAGCTGGCCGTCATCGGCACCGTGGACTTCTTCCCGCCGCTCGTCGACGACCCGGCGACCTACGGCGCAATCGCGGCTGCGAACGCGTGCTCCGACGTCTTCGCGATGGGCGGGCGCGTGCTCTTCGCGCTCTCCGTGGCCGCCTTCCCCGAGGCGATGGCACCGGCCATCATGGCCGCGATCATCGAGGGCGCGGCGGCCGTCGTCCGCGAGGCCGGCGGGACGCTCGCCGGGGGCCACACCATCCGCGACCCGGAGCCGAAGTTCGGCCTCGCCGTGATCGGCGCGGCCCACCCGGACCGGCTGCTGCGCAAGGGTGCCGCACGCCCCGGCGACCTGCTCCTCGTCACAAAACCGCTCGGGACCGGGCTGCTCGTGTCCGGCGCCCGACAGGGCCGGGTCTCGGCCGCCGACCTCGCGACCGCCATCGCCTCGATGCGGGCGCTGAACCGAGCTGCGTCGGAGGCCCTCGTGGCAAACGGCGTCGGCGCCGCGACGGACGTGACCGGGTTCGGGCTGCTGGGCCACGGGCTCGAGATGGCGCGCGCCTCGGGAGCACGGCTGACCTTCGACGCGGCGACGCTGCCGGCCCTGCCGGGTGCGCTCGCGCTCGCCGCGGCCGGTCTCGAGACGGACGGCGCCCGTCACAATCGGCGCTTCGTCGCGCCAGCGCTCGAGACCACCGCGGGCGTGGACGAGTCGCTTGTGGCCCTGGCGTACGACCCGCAAACGAGCGGCGGGTTGCTCGCGGCGATCTCGCCGGAGCGCCTCGAGGGCGTTGAGGCTGCACTCGCCTCCGCGGGCGTTTCATCCTGGCGCATCGGCCGGGTCGACGCCTCGTCCGTCCCCGCGGTCCGTCTCGAGTGAGGTGACGCCATGGCACCACGGCGACCTATCATTGCAGTCCAGCTCCGCGCCGGGCGCTCAGGAGCCTGCCGCCCTGATGCCGCCACCGAGCCAC
>JADGQH010000048.1 GCA_017881985.1 Chloroflexota bacterium
GCCGGCCGCGGCCGCCTCGTTGTTGCCGAGGTGGGCCCCCACGATGATCAACCCATTCGATTCGAGCCACGCGGAGTGGAACGGCTCGGCGGCGTTGTCGCCGATCTGGGCGACCCGCTCTGCCTGGGAGAGGCGCGAGAGCCGCATGAGCTCAAGGACCCATCGGACCTGGTTCCGGTAGACGCCGCGCGCCAGGTGGCCGACGCGGCGGTCGCTCGGTGCGACGCCGAGCACGCGCGCGGCGTTGGCGCGGACGTAGCGGCGCCGGGCCGGCCATGCCCAGTAGACGGCGACCGCGATCCAGCCGCCGACGCGTGTCGCCGGACCGAGCGGCAGGCGGGCGAGGATCCACGCGCCAGCCCGGTATCCGAGCACGGCGGACCGTGCCCGCACGCGCCGGCCCTGGGCTTCCCGGTGATGAGGCGCGCGGAGCGTGCTCCGGGAGCCGCTCCTGGCCTCGGTGCCCGGCGCCCTGTCAGGGGCGCCGGGCGTCCCGGGGGCGGACGTCACTTCACGGCAACCTTGTCCGGCGCCTTGGCAAGGGTCCGGAGCGATCGGGCGACGGGCTTCTCCGTCCCGACCAGCGTCTCGTTGTCCTCGCCGCGGATGAACGCCTCGACGCGGTTGTACGAGATGTCGTCGTGGACCTGGAGGGGCGGGCTCTTCATGAAGTAGCTCGACGGGGCGACCAGGGTTCCCGTGAGGCCGCGATCCAGGCCCAGCTTCAGGCAGCGGATCGCGTCGGTGATCACACCGGCGCTGTTGGGGCTGTCCCAGACCTCGAGCTTGAGCTCGGCCTTCAGCGGAACGTCGCCGTACGTGGTCCCCTCCATGACGATGTAACAGTACTTGCGGTCGAGGAGCCACGGCACATGGTCGCTCGGGCCCACGTGGATGTTGTCGGGGTCGATGTCGTAGTCGAGCATCGAGGTGACCGCGTTCGTCTTGCTGATCTTCTTGCTCTCGAGGCGCTCGCGCTCGAGCATGTTGAGGAAGTCGGTGTTGCCCCCGAAGTTCAGCTGGTAGGTCCGGTCCAGGCGCACGCCGCGGTCCATGAAGAGGCGGGTCATCACGCGATGCGTGATCGTCGCCCCGACCTGGCTCTTGATGTCGTCGCCGATGACCGGCAGGCCCGCCTCGGCGAAGCGGCGCTGCCAGTACGGCTCGCGGCCAATGAAGACCGGGATCGCGTTCACGAACCCGACGCCGGCGCGCAGGGCCTGCTCCACGTACCACTTCGTGGCCTCCTCGCTGCCCACCGGCAGGTAAGAGACCATCACGTCGACCTCGCGCTCGCGCAGGATGCCGACGATGTCGGCCGTGGGCCCGGGCGCCTTCTTGATGATCTGGGAGAGGTACTTGCCAAGGCCGTCGTGGGTCATGCCGCGATCGACGGTCACGCCCATGTGGGGGACCTTCTGGAAGACGATCGTGTTGTTGGGCTCGGCGTAGATGGCCTCTGAGAGATCCTTGCCGACCTTGGTCGCGTTGATGTCGAAGGCGGCCACGAACTCGATGTCGCGGACGTGGTACCCGCCGAGGTTGACGTGCATGAGGCCCGGAACGGCCTCCGTCTCCTTGGCGTTCTCGTAGTAGTAACGCCCCTGGACCAGGCTGCTGGCGCAGTT
This sequence comes from Chloroflexota bacterium, assembly GCA_017881985.1. Lineage (GTDB taxonomy): Bacteria > Chloroflexota > Limnocylindria > Limnocylindrales > CSP1-4 > CTSoil-043. The sequence goes on from JADGQH010000048.1 coordinate 1,629, forward strand.
CCCGACGCCGACGATCGCGACGCGGATCTTGCCGTCCTTGCGCTTCGACCCGGCCCAGGTGCCGGCCTCGCTCGTGCTGGTTCCGTTGCTGCTCACGCCGTTCGTGCTCCCCTTGATCGAGTCCTTCGTGGCCATTGGGTCGTCTCCTGCCTCTGCTGGGTTGGGTGGTGGGTCTGTGGTCGGTGGTGGAATGTCAGCCCGGACGCACGGGCGTCTCCCCGGCCGCCTGCGCGTGCTCCTGGAGGCGCGCCTGGGCGCGCGTGTGGAGGATTCGCTGGACGACGGTCGCCGTCCCGAGGAGCGCGATGAGCCCGAGCGATGCCTCGAGGGCGAGCGCTGATAGCGGGTACGCCTGCGCGCCCGGCGTGTTCATGTCCACCGGGAAGCCCGGCAGGATCCCCGCGACGACGAGGCCGAGGGTGAGGATGACCGTCCGGACCTCGCGCGGCGCGAGGCCGACGGCGGCCATTCCGGTGCCGGGGGAGAAGCCGAGGCCTTCCGCCTTTGCCCTGACGTAGCTGACCATGAACGCCGCGGCCATGGCCGCGGCGGCGAGGACGACGGGGCGCCACAAGCCGAGATCGAGCGTGCCCCAGACCAGGCCGACGTAGACGAGCGCCTCCCCGGCACGGTCGAGGACCGAGTCCAGGAACGCGCCGAAGCGGCTCACCCGGCCCGACGCCCGCGCCAGGGCCCCGTCGAGCATGTCGAACGAGGCCCCGCCGAGGACGACGAGTCCGCCCGCCAGCCAGAGCTGGTTTGCGAGCAGGACCGCCCCGGCGGCGGTGATCCCGAAGCCGATGAAGGTCAGGCCGTCCGGGGTGAGGCCGATCCTGCCCAGGGCGAGCGCGAGCGGCTCCCCAAGTCGCTTGATCCGGCCGCGCGTCTCGTTCGAGATGGTCATCCGCCCGCGCCTCAGCCCACCACCGGCGGCGCGTAGCCGAGCACGTCGCGCTCGCGTGCCGCGACCTCGTCGAAGGCTCCGGGCCGGAGCGAGCAGATCGTCTCGCGCCCGGCACGCCTGGTCACGACCAGCCCCGCGTCGCGCAGGCGCTTGAGGTGGTGGCTGACGAGCGGCTGCGAGAGCCCCACGTGATCGATCAGCTCGGTCACCGTCGAGGGGGTCTCCGCGAGGCGGCGGACGATCCGGAGCCGGTTCACGTCGGCGAGTGCCCGGTGGAACGTGCGCAGCTCGCGCAACTCGTCGGGCTGGTCGACGATCGATGCGAGGGTCCCGCGGATCCGGGCTGGCGAAGGGGACAGGGCGAAGCTCCCGGCTGGTCGGGGAGGATCCGCCGCGGGCGGACCGTCCTACAACACACGTTTATATAAAGGCTTGTTGATCCTACGGAGAACCGACCAGCCTGTCAAGGAGCCGCCCTGATGGGTGCGGATCGCCTTGACTTCCGTCACAGCCCGATGCAAAGTGTGCGCAATCGCAACCAACCGAAGTCCATTCTTCGAGACCGAGAGAGCGAGTGACTGCGAAGGCCTCCAACGTGCCGCACGGCGTCTTCGCGCGTGAGCGCCAGCAGCAGATCGCCCGGATCGTCGAAGAGACGGGTCGCGCCCGGGTGACCGAGCTGGCGGGTAGCTTCGGCGTCTCCGCGGTCACGATTCGCAAGGACCTCCTCATCCTCGAGGGCAAGCGCCGCGTCATCCGCACCCATGGCGGCGCCATCGCGACGGGCGACAGCCGGCCGGAGCTCGCCTTCGAGATCCGCGAACGGCTCCAGCGCGACGAGAAGGTCGGCATCGCCGCGGCCGCGGCCGGTCGCATCGGCGACGGCGAGAGCATCGTCCTCGACGCCAGCACGACCGCCCTGTATATCGCACGCCACCTCAAGGCTCGCGAGGCGTGGCACGGGCTGACGGTGGTCACGAACAGCATCCGGATCGCCTCCGAGCTGGCCGGCCACCCGGGGGTGACCGTCCTCATGCTGGGCGGCCGCGTTCGCTGGGAGGCGCTCTCCGTGGTCGGCCCGCTCGGTGACGGGGTATTCCGGCGGGTAAACGTCCAGAAGGCGTTCGTGGGCGCGGCCGGCTTCACGATCGAGGCGGGTCTCTCCGACGCGATGGAGGAGGAGGCCCAGATCAAGCGCTCGATGGTCGGCGCCGCGCACGAGGTCTACGCCGTCGTCGACCACACGAAATGGGGTCGTATGGCCTCCGCCACGTTCTGCCGGACGGACCGCCTTGCCGGCGTCTTCACGGATTCGGGCGCGCCCGCTGCGATGGTGGCGGCGCTGCGCGAGATGGGGATCGGCGTCACCGAGACCGGGCGGCCGGGGTCGGCCGCGGTGGATGGACGCGACTTCCAGGGGGCCACGTGACGCTGCCGCCGCCCGCGCCGCCCGTCGCACCGGACGCGGTGACGGCCTCCACGCCGCCGCGCATCGAGCTGCGCGGCATCTCCAAGCGCTTTGCGGCGACCCAGGCCCTCGAGGACGTGTCGCTCGATCTCCTGCCCGGCGAGGTCCACGGGCTCGTCGGCGAGAACGGCGCCGGGAAGAGCACGCTGGTCAAGATCCTCGCGGGCGTCCACCAGGCCGACAGCGGGACGATCCGGCTCGACGGCGAGGCAACCCAGATCCACGGGCCGGCCCACTCCCGCTCGCTCGGGATCGCCGTCGTGCACCAGGAGCCCCGCCTCTTCCCGGACCTCACCGTCGCCGAGAACGTGTTCATCGGGCACGCCCCGTCGGGCCGCCTGGGCTCGATCGACTGGGGCGGGACCCGCCGCCGGGCCGAGAGCCTGTTCCGGGAGCTCGACGTGCAGGTCGACGTGGGGGCGCCGGTCCGCGGTCTCTCGATGGCCGACCAGCAGCTCATCGAGATCGCCAAGTCCCTGTCGCTCGAGGCGCGCGTCCTCATCCTGGACGAGCCGACGGCCTCGCTCTCCGCGCACGAGGTGGAGCGCCTCTTCACGATCGTCCGCAGGCTGCGCGGGCGCGGCGTCTCGGTCCTCTTCGTGAGCCATCGGCTGGACGAGGTCTTCGCGCTCTGCGACCGGGCCACCGTCTTCCGGGACGGCCGCCACGTCGTCACGATGGCCACCCGCGACCTGACGACGGCCGACCTTGTCCGGCACATGGTCGGGCGGACCGTGTCGCTCTTCCCGAAGGTCGAGACGCCGATCGGCGACGTGCTGCTCGCGGTCAGCGGCCTCACGAAGGTCGGCGAGTTCCGCGACGTCGGGTTCTCCGTCCGCGCCGGCGAGATCGTCGGCTTCGCCGGGCTTGTTGGGGCGGGCCGCACGGAGGTCGCCAGGGTCCTGTTCGGGATCGACCAGCGCGACCGCGGCCAGGTCCTGCTCGCCGGGGTGCCGGTCAGCTTCGCGAGCCCGTCCGCCGCGATGCACGCGGGGATCGCCTACCTCCCCGAGGATCGCCACCAGGAGGGCCTCGTCCAGGACTTCACGATCGCCCAGAACGTGACGCTGCCGATCCTCCCGCGCCTCTTCCCCCGCCTGCTCACGCGCATCTCCACCGAGCGGAAGGTGGCGCACGAGTTCACCGAGCAGCTGAGCGTCCGGATGACCGGTGTCGACCAGCTCGTCGGATCCCTCTCGGGCGGGAACCAGCAGAAGGTCGTGCTTGCCAAGTGGCTCGCGTCGCGACCCCGGATCCTGATCCTGGACGAGCCGACCCGCGGGATCGACATCGGGGCGAAGGTCGAGGTCCACCGGATCATCTCGGAGCTCGCGGCGTCCGGGCTCGGGATCATCCTCATCTCGAGCGACCTCCCCGAGGTCCTGGCGATGTCGGATCGGATCCTGGTCTTCCACGAGGGGAAGATCACCGCCGAGATCCCGCGCGGCCAGGCGACGCAGGAGCGGGTGATGTTCGCGGCGACCGGCAGCGCCACCGTGGACGAGCCCGCGGCGGCCCCGGCGGCCGGCGGCGTCCAGAGCGAGCAGCGCCTCGATGGCTGAGACCGGCGCGATCACGACGCAGGCCGCGGTCCGGACCAGGGGCTCGGTGCTCACCGCGTTCGCGCGGCAGCGCGAGCTGAGCCTGGCCGCGATCATGGTCGTCCTCGGCGCGCTCGTCTCGATCGTCGCGCCGCAGTTCCTCACGATCTCGAATCTCACCGCGGTCGCGGCGCTCGCGTCGATCTACGCCGTCGCCTCGGTCGGCGAGGCCCTGGTCATTATCACGCGCAACATCGACCTGTCGGTGGAGGCGACGATCGGCGTGGTCGCCTACTGCGTGGCCAGCATCCTGGAGCGCCACGTGCTCGACGCTCCGGCGGCGATCGTGCTCGGGATCGGGATCGGGCTGCTCCTCGGGATGGCCAACGGGGTGATCGTGGCCCTCCTCCGCGTCCCCTCGATCGTTGCCACGCTGGGCACGCTGAGCATCTTCCGGGGCCTCGACTACGTGATCGCGGGCAGCCACCAGGTCCCGCTCGCCGGACTTCCACCCGGCTTCACCGATCCGGCGCGGACCAACCTCCTGGGTCTCCTCCCGGAGTTCGTCGTCGTGGCGCTGGTGGTGGTGGTCCTCGGGACCGTCATCCTCCGATCGACGCGCTTCGGTCGGCAGGTCTACGCCGTCGGCAGCAACCCTGAGGCGGCGGCAATCCTCGGGATCCCGGCCCGGCTCGTGGAGTTCTCGGCGTTCTCGGTCTGCGGTCTCCTCGCCGGCGTCGCGGGCGTCATGTGGGTCATGTTCTTCGGGACCATCAACGGGACGGCCGGGACGGGCATCGTGCTCTCGATCGTCGCCGCGGTCGTCGTCGGGGGCGTGAGCACCCTCGGCGGCTCCGGGACGATCGCCGGCGCCGCCCTCGGGGCGCTCTTCCTCGGCCTGACTGCCAACGCGCTCCCGCTGGTCGGCCTGTCACAGTTCTGGCTCCAGGCGATCTACGGCATCGTCATCCTGGTCGCGGTGAGCGTCGACGCGGTCATCCTGCGGCGGCTCCAGCGGGCGACCGCGGAACGGCGCGCCCGATGAGCATGACCGCGGCGCCAGCGCGCGACCAGCGCCGCTGGATGAGCCTGCTCGCGCGCTGGGAGACCCTGCTCGTCCTCGCCCTCATCGGCCTCATCGTCCTGGGGACGACCCTGTCGCCGTTCTTCCTGACCGCCGGCAACTTCTCCAACCTCATCGCCGCGCTGATGGAAGTCGCGATCATGGCGATGCCGATGACCCTGATCATCGTCCTCGGCGAGATCGACCTCTCGGTCGAGTCGATGGCGGGCCTTTCGAGCGCCATCCTCGGCTTTCTCTGGGCGGCGGGCGTTCCGTTGTGGGTCGGGATCGCCGTGGTCCTCGTCGTGGGCGCCTTCGGCGGCCTCCTGAACGGCCTGATCGTGGCGCGGGGCGGCCTGCCGTCTCTCGTGGTGACCCTGGGAACGCTGGCCCTCTTCCGCGGCATGGCCCTCATCGTTCTCGGGCCGCGCGGCGTGAGCGACTTCCCGGACTGGTTCACGGCGTTCGGATTCGGTCACGTGCCCGGAACGCTGATCCCGTGGCCCTTCATGGTCTTCCTCGCCCTTGCCCTGGTGCTGGGCATCGTCCTCCACCGGACCTGGATCGGCCGGCAGGTCTTCGCCATCGGCAAGAATCCGAGCACGGCCCGCTTCTCGGGCGTGCGCGTGACGCGGATCCGGGTCAGCCTCTTCGTCCTGTCGGGTATGGTGGCATCGCTCGCCGGCATCATCCTGACGTCGCGCCTGTCGAGCGCACGCGCCGATGCCGGGTCGGGCATGACGCTGACGGTCGCGACCGTCGTCCTGCTCGGCGGCGTCAACATCTTCGGCGGCTCGGGGACGATCCCGGGGGTCGCGCTCGCGGTTCTCTGCGTGGCAGTCATGCAGAACGCACTGCGTCTTGCCAGCGTGACGGTCGAGGTCCAGAGCATCGCCCTCGGGCTGCTCCTGATCCTCTCCGTCGTCATTCCCACCTTTGCTCACCAGGCCAAGTCGGCCCTCGATCGAGCACGCAGAGGCCGGCCCCCGCCGGCCGACTCGATCGCCCGTGGTGAGGCAGCCCCGTAACAGACCAAGGAGGAGAAGTCTTGGAGCTCAGGAACGTCGGGCGAACCGTCGCCCTCGTCAGCGTCGCAGCACTCGTATTCTCGGCATGCTCGGGCAGCGCGACGCCCAGCCCGTCGGCGGCCGCATCGGCTGCGGCCTCGGGTGCCGCCGCCGGCATCACCGTCGGCTACCTGCCGAAGGACATCGTCAACCAGTACTTCGCCGCGGCGAAGACCGGCGTCGACAAGGCTGCCGGGGAGACCGGCGGCAAGGTGATCCAGGTCGGGCCGAACGAGGCCAAGCCGGATCTCCAGATCCCGTTCATCACCGACCTCACCACCCAGAAGGTCAGCGCGATCATCATCTCGGCCGACGGCAAGGATGAGGTCGCCCCGGCCCTCAAGGCGGCGATGGCCGCCGGGATCAAGGTCGTCGGCTTCGACTCCAGCCCGGCCGTCGGCGCCTACAACGTCTTCGTCAACCAGGTCGACTTCAGCGGCGTCGGCGTCAACCTCGCGGACTGGGCCTGCGAGCTCGCCCCGAGCTGCACCGGCGACATCGCGATCCTGTCGGCTGCCGCCACGGCGACCAACCAGAACGCGTGGATCGACCTCATGAAGACCACGCTCGCGACCGACAAGTACAAGGGCCTCAAGCTCGTCGATACCGTCTACGGCAACGACGACGCCACCGTGAGCACCCAGCAGGCGCAGGCCCTCCTCACCAAGTACCCCAACCTCAAGGTCATCGTGGCCCCGACGACGGTCGGCATCCTCGCGGCCGCCCAGGTCGTCAAGCAGGCTGGCAAGTCGGACTCCGTCAAGGTGACCGGCCTCGGCTTCCCGAACGACATGAAGCCCTTCGTCAAGGACGGCACCTCCCCGGTCTTCGGGCTGTGGAGCGTCCCTGACCTTGGCTACCTCTCCTACCAGGTCGCGGCCAAGCTCGTCAGCGGCGAGATCACCGGCAAGGAAGGCGAGACCTTCACCGTCAAGGGTCTCAACGGCGACAAGCCGTACACGATCGGCAAGGACAGCGTCGTGATCCTCGGACCGGCGTTCCGGTTCGACAAGACGAACGTCGACAACTTCAACTTCTAGCCCCGCCTTCGGCAAGACGTGGGTCAGGGCCCCGGAGGCATCGCTTCCGGGGCCCTGCGATTCGGAGGAGCCGCGATGGAACGTGTCGCCTTCACGATGAAGCTCCTGCCCGGGGCGGAGGCGGAGTACCGGCGCCGTCACGCGGCCGTATGGCCGGAGATGCTCGACGCGCTTCGGGCCGCCGGCTGCGGCAACTACTCGATCTACCAGCGCGACGACGACCTGTTCGGCGTCTTCGACGTGCTCGACTTCGACCGCTTCCGGGCGATGATGGATGCGTCGCCCGTCAACGCCCGCTGGCAGGCGGACATGGCGTCCCTCATCGATCCGTGCACCGACCCTGCGACGGGCTTCCATCGACGCCTCGAGGAGGTGTTCCGCCTTGACTGACTCGCCGCTCCTGATGGTGGCCATCGACCTCGGGGCGGAGAGCGGCCGCGTCGTGGTCGGGACGTTCGATGGCGGGCGCATGGCCCTCGACGACGTCCACCGGTTCGCGAACGTGCCAGTGATGCTGGCGGGCACGCTCCACTGGGACTTCCTGCGCCTCTTCGGCGACGTCACCGCGGGCCTGCGCCGGGCCGCGGCCGGCGGCCCCGTGGCTTCGATCGGGGTGGACACCTGGGGCGTGGACTTCGGGCTGCTCGACGCTCGCGGCAGGCTCCTGGGCAACCCGGTCCACTACCGCGACGCACGCACCGCCGGTGTGCCCGAGCTGGCCTTCGGGGTGGTCCCGCGCGAGGAGATCTACCGGGCGACGGGCATCCAGTTCATGCCCATCAACACGCTCTTCCAGCTCTTCTCGATGGTTCGCGCCGGCGACCCGCAGCTCCGTGCGGCGGATCGGCTGCTGATGATGGGTGACCTTTTCGCCCATTTCCTGTGCGGGAGCTCGGTCGCCGAATACACGAATGCCAGCACGAGCCAGTGCCTCGACCCGGTCGCCCGCGACTGGGCGCGCCCCTTGCTGGAGCGGCTGGGCATCCCCACCGGGTTCCTCCCGGAGATCGTGCAGCCCGGCACGGTGCTGGGCTCGCTCCGCCCGGACGTCGCCGCGGAGACGGGCCTCGCCGGTGCCCGGGTCGTGGCCCCCGGATCCCACGACACCGCGTCCGCGGTCGTCGGCGCGCCGCTGGCCGGCCCGCGCACCGCCTTCCTGTCGTCCGGGACGTGGTCGCTGATCGGGCTGGAGGTGGCGGCCCCCGTGGTGTCGGGCGTGACCCTGGCGGCCAACCTCACGAACGAGGGCGGCGTCGCGGGCACGATCCGCCTGCTGCGCAACGTCATGGGGCTCTGGCTGGTGCAGGAGTGCCGCCGCGCGCTCTGGCCGGCCGGCGACGCCCCGACCTACGAGGAGCTCGCCGCCCGCGCCGAGGCGGCCCCCGCGTTCACCGCCTTCATCGACCCGGACGACGAGCGTTTCCTGCGCCCGGGAGACCTGCCCGCCCAGGTGCGGGCGTTCTGCGCCGAGACCGGTCAGCCGGTCCCGCAGGACGCCGGAACGCTCATCCGGGTGATCCTCGAGAGCCTCGCGCTCCGCTACGCGGTCGCCGTCGCAGAGCTGGCGCGCGCGTCGGGCCATCCGATCGACGCGATCCACGTGGTGGGCGGCGGGTCGAACCACCGGCTGCTCTGCCGGTTGACGGCCGGCGCCACCGGCCTCCCCGTGCGGGCCGGCCCGGTCGAGGCGACCGCCATCGGCAACCTGGCCGTCCAGGCCATCGCCGCCGGGGAGCTCGCCTCGGTCGCCGAGGCGCGGGAGCTTGTCGCCCGCTCGTTCACGGTCACCGCATACGACCCCGAGGGCGACTGGGCCGAGGCCCGCGCCCGCTTCGCAGACGTCCTTGCCCGCCATGCGCCAGCGCGCGCCCGCGCGGCCACCGCCCCCTGACCCGCAAAGGAGATCGTCATGTCCGTGATCGAGTCCGTCGCCCGCCCTGCCACCGCCCCCGCCGTCGACCGGATCGACTGGGCCATGTCGGGCCTCGCCATCGAGCTGCCCTCGTGGGGCTTCGTCAACACCGGCACGCGCTTCGGGGTCTTCCCGCAGACGGGCGTGCCGCGCACTGCCTTCGAGAAGGTCGACGACGCGGCCACGGTCAACCGGTACACCGGCGTGACGGGCTCCGTCGCCCTCCACATCCCGTGGGACCGGGTCGACGACTGGCCGGCGTTCGCGGCCTACGCGGGGGAGCGCGGCCTTCGAATCGGCGGGATCAACAGCAACACGTTCCAGGACCAGGATTACAAGCTCGGCTCGCTGTGCCACCCGTCGGCCGCGGTGCGCGCCAGGGCGGTGGCGGCGATCATCGAGTGCTGCGAGATCGCGGCGGCGACCGGCTCACGCGCCGTCAAGGTCTGGCTGGGCGACGGGACGAACTACCCCGGCCAGGACGACATGCGCTGGCGGCGCCACCGCCTGGTCGAGGGCCTGCGCGAGGTGTACCCGCACCTGCCGGCCGGGGTCCGCCTGCTCCTCGAGTACAAGCTCTACGAGCCCGCCCTCTACTCCACCGACGTCCAGGACTGGGGCCAGTCGCTCTCGGTGTGCCGCGCGGTCGGCGAGATGGCGACGGTCTGCGTCGACACGGGCCACCACGCGATGGGGGTCAACATCGAGCAGATCGTGGCGATCCTCCTCGCGGAGGGGGCCCTCGGCGGCTTCGACCTCAACGACAAGAAGTACGGCGACGACGACCTGATGGTCGGCTCGATCGACCCGTACCAGCTGTTCCGGATCGCGCACGAGATGGTCAACGCCATGCGCGACGACGCCGACCCGATCGCCCAGCGCTGCGCCAACGCGACGGTCTACATGCTCGACCAGTGCCACAACATCGAGCCGAAGATCCCGGCGATCATCCGGAGCGTCATGAACTTCCAGGAAGCCATGGCGAAGGCGCTCCTCGTCGATCGCGCGGCGCTCCTCGCGGCACAGGCGTCCGGCGATGTCCTGGAGGCGAACCGCCTCGTGGCGGACGCGTTTGCCACTGATGTCCGGCCGCTCCTCGCCGAGCTGCGCACGGCACGCGGCCTGGCGACAGATCCCTACCGGGCGTATCTCGAGAGTGGCGAAGCCGAAGCGCGGGCAGCGGCCCGCGTGGGCGGCACGGCAGCCGGCTGGGGCTGAGCCTCAACCGCTCGGGCGGATCTCGCGAACGGCGTTGAGGCGAAGCGCCTTCACGCCTCGCCGGCGTTCCCCGCGGTCGCCAGCAGCGCGTCCTCGGCCGCGCGCGTCCAGCGACCGTCGAGGAGCGCCGCCGCCACGCCGGGGAAGCGCGCCGGGAGCTCCGAGAGGCGGACCATGCCCAGGTCGTGGAGCGCCGGGTAGACGACGATCTTCCCGCCCGATGTGCGCGCCTCGACCGCGGCGAGCGCATCGGTCACGCCCTCCATGCCCGTGATCGCGTCGACCGAGATGTTCGTGTCGAGGTCGCCTCGCTCGAGCTTGGCGAGCACCGCCTGCATGTCCGGGATCTGCGACCCGCTCGTGCCGAAGAGGTACACACCCTTCGCCAGCACGGCGTCGAGCTCGATCGCGGCCCGCGTCCCCGCCGCGAAACCGGCGAACACGTTGATCCGGGCGCCCGCCGCCGCCAGCTCCACGGCCTGCGCGACGAGGGGCGGCGCGGGAACCATCACGGCGACGTAGCTGAACCCGCCGTCAAGCTGGGTCGTTTGGCTGTTGAGGAAGGCCGCCGGAATCCCGCGCGAGGCCGCGAGGGGCCCCGCAACGTCGGCGAGGTGGGCGAGGCGCGCATCGTCGATGTCCACCGCGGTCAGCGACAACCCCGGCAGCGAGGACGACGCAGTTCGCACGACGTGCATGAAGCCCATCGGTCCCGCGGCCCCGATCACGGCGACGCGGTCGCCCGCGCGCAGCTCGCCGTCGGCGGGCGCGATCGCGTAGCCGTCGGCGGCGCTGCCGCCCGGCGTGCCGACCCAGCGCGTGAGGTCGTAGTGGATGCGCCCGACATCCACCGCGACGGGTCGCCCGATCCGGTCGCCGCCCAGCACGATGTCGATCACGCCGCCCGTGGCGAGCAGCCCCTGGAGCTGCTCGATCCGATCCGCGTCGGCGCCGTAGTAGACGATGTCGTCGAAGGATTCGGCGGGCAACGTGCTCGCGTCGGCGGCGACCACGAACGCCGCCGCGCTGCCGCCCACTGCTGCTGCCAGCTGCGCCCGCTGGCCGGGCTCGCCGGCCACGAGGGTGATCGCGGCGGGCGTAACGGCAGCCAGCAGCGGCGCCAGCCCGTCGATGCGGTGACCGGCGTCGGCAACGACGAGAAGGCGACCCGACGGGGTGAGCGAGGCCCGCTCCCGCGACGCGTACGACGCTTCCACGCAGGCCCACGGCTCCAGGAGCGCGATCGCGGAGCCGCTCGGCGCGTCGTCGACGGGGATCAGGAAGCGTGCCCCGGTCGCAGGCTCGATGATCATCCGCTCGTCGAGCAGGACGTACTCCTGCAGCCCGCCCTCGAAGTTGTAGCCGAACGCCGCGTTCGAGCCGGGTGTCGCAAGGTGCCGGTAGTCCGTCTGCACGACGACGCGTTCGCCGACCGCGTGCCGGGTGACGGCATCGCCGACGACGACGATCCGTCCAGCCACCTCGTGGCCGGGGACCGTCGGCAGCTCGCCAGGCACGTAGCTTGAGATCTCCGCGAGGGCCGTCTCGCCGATGCCGCTCGAGACGCGGGCCTTCCGGAGGTGCGTCGAGAACGCCTTCAGGAGCTTCGTGTCGGAGAAGCAGATCCCGACCGCCTCGACCCTGACGAGGAGCTGGGTCGGGCCCGGCGCCGCCACGATCTTGGCGCGGTTGTGGACCAGCTGCCCGGGACCCACGAACTGGATCGCGTGCTGGGTCATCGGCAGGGCCGGGACGAACGGCGGGGTCTGGTTCACCTGGCGATTCCTCGTGGCGGCGGGGCGGGACGCGCGCTGCGGGGCGCGGCCGCCTTCGATGGGTGGCAGCTCAGCTCAGCATCACCTGGCCGCCGGTGACGGGCAGGGCCTGGCCGGTCTCGTACCGCTGGGCGACAAGGTAGTACAGCGCGACGAGAACGTCGGCCGGCGTGCAGCCTCGGCCCATGGGGACCCTTGCCTCGTAGAAATGGCGGACGTCGTCGATCGTCTTCGCTCCGGGCACCTTGCCCTCGCGGAGGTACTGGACGAAGAGGCCGCTGTCCGGGTCGGCCCACAGCGGCCCGTCGAGGAAGTTGCCCGGGCAGATGGCATTGACCTTGATGCCGTCGCCCACCAGCTCCAGCGCGAACGACTGGGTCAGCCCGATGCCGCCGAACTTCGACCCCGCATAGGCGCTGTTACGGCTGGAGCCGACGAGCCCGGACTTGGAGTTGATCTCGACGATGTCGCTCCACGCATCGGGCTTCACGTGGTGCTGACGGGCCATGATCGGGGCGGCGAACCGGACGCCCAGGAAGTAGCCGCGATAGTTGACCTTCGTGACCAGGTCGAAATCTGCGACCGGCTGGCTCATCACCCCGCCGGCGCGGAGCACGCCCGCGTTCGAGACGAGGAGGTCGAGCCCGCCGTAGCGCACCACCGTCGCGTGGAAGCCATCTGCGACGGATTGCTCGTCCATGACGTTCATCGCGACGGCGGTCGCCCGGCCCGGCCCGTATCGCACCTCGAGGTCCCGAGCATTGGCCTCGGCGAGCGCAGCGTTGACGTCGGCGAGCACGACGTGGGCGCCCTCGGCCACGAGGTCGGCGGCGATCGCGAGCCCGAAGCCCTGGGCCGCCCCGGTGACGAGCGCCACCTTGCCCGCGACCCGGCCGGTCGGCGGGGCACCGGCGGCCACGCCCTTCCGGTACGCCTCCGCCTCCCATGCCTCGATGAAGGCGCGCTCGCCGCCGGCCAGGGCCCGAACGCCGCCAAGGGCGATGGCGCCCCTGGCCACGCGCAGGGAATCGAGGTAGACGTGGCGCGCCGTGCTGGCCTGGTCCCACGTGTCGCCGGCCGCGAAGAGGCCCAGGCCCGGGACGACCACCACGATCGGCAGCGACCCGCGGGACACGACGTGTGCTGCCAGGCGTTCGCGCAGGAGGGATGGCACGTCGTCGGGGGCGATCTCCGGGGGCAGGTCGAGGAGGAGCGGCCACGACCCGGTGTAGACGATCTGGTCGGGGGTCAGCGGCCCGCCGAGCACGACGGCCCGGCCGGCCGTGGTCGCGGTGAACGCCGCCGCGAGCGGAGCGCCATCGAAGGCGACCACCCGGAAGGTGCTGTCGCCCGCGAGGAGCCCGCGGAGGGTCGGCCCGATGGCGTCCACGAGCAGCCGGGCGCGATCCGCGTCGATCGCCGCCGGGGTCGCCGTCGCCTCGCCGGACGCGGACCCGTCTCCAACCGGCGGGGCGTCCATCGCTGCACGGAGCGTCTCCACGAGCCACGCCGAGCGCTCGTCGATCTCGGAGGGCCTGTCGGCCGCGACGATGATCCCGTGGTTCTGCATCAGGGTGACCTGCGGAGCCGGCCGACCCGTGCGCGCCACGAACGCGCGGCGGGCCTCCACGATGGCGCGTGCGAGGGGAAGGCCCGGATTCGTGTAGGGCACCCATAGCGCCTCGTCCCCGAAGAGGTGCGCCGCCAGCGCGGCGCCGTCG
>JADGQH010000239.1 GCA_017881985.1 Chloroflexota bacterium
GAAGCCGCGGTCCTCTTCTTCGAGGCTGAGCGCCGGCGGATCGGCAGCGCTGCGCGCTTCACCCGGGAACGAGCGCGCTGGCTCAAGCTCGCGGCCGCGGCCGGGGCGCCGCCGGAACGCGCGGCGCGGCTCGTCGCAGCGCAGCTCTCCCAGGAGACGGTGGACGCCGTTCGGGCGCTCTACATGACCACGGTGGAGCGTGCGTTCCGGTCCGCGAAGCGCGAGCGCCGGTGGGAGGATGCGTCGCGGATCCGACGCGAGCAGGCCATGGCACTCTTCCGTCTCGCCGGTTCGGGGTCGATCCCGTCGGAGGCCGTCGTCACGTTGCACCGGGACGGGGTCGCCGCGGAGCTGCGCGGCCTCGCGGAGGTCGCCAAGGAGGCCGAGCTCGTGAGCGCGGCCTGCTGCGACGTCTGCCGGGCCGACGATGGACAGGTCTGCCGCATCACGCAGGAGCTCATGGCCTCGCGGCTGCCGCACCCCGGCTGCCCAAAGGGCCTGTGCCGGTGCCGGTGGGACCTCACGGCACGCGACCGGACGATCCTGCGTCGATTCCAGCGGCGGCCCGCACGGACGAACCAGCGCGCCGTCGCGAGCGGACCCACCCCGGCGGTCTGACCGCCGCGCGTCCTCCCCGCCGGGCGAGCCGGCGCCCGTCCCCGCCTGGCGACGGGGACCGCCCCGGCCGACCGCGACCCGTGTCTCCGACGCGTTCGCGTGCGCCCTACCCTATATACATGCAGGAGCGGGCCTTCGGGCGGACCGGCCGATCCGTGAGCGAGCTCGGCGTCGGCATGTGGGGGATGGGCGGCGGGATCGGCGGCTGGACCGGTGCCGACGACCACTGGCCGGGGGTCGGCTACGAGTTCCGCCTTCCGTCCGCGACCGCCTACCGCTCGATCCGCATCGAGGTGATGGGGACATCGACCGGCCGCCAGCCGACGATCGGCTTCCATGACTGGCCGCTGGGGCTGGCGTGGGGTCAGCTCTATCAGCCGGACTGGAGGAGCACGGCGATCTCGCCGACCGCGACGCGCTGGGCAGGCGTGACGACGACGGACACTGCCCACTTCGTCTCGGGACGCACCGCGCGCGTCTACATCGAAGGCGGCGGTCGGCTCGCCGGCACGTTCGCCTTCGTCGTCACGGGCGTCCGGCTGCTCGTCTCGGTCGGAACCGCGCAATAGCACGGTCGGCCCGTTGGGGCCGGCCACAGCCTGCGAGGCGGGGTCACGACCCGCGGATGTCCCGCGCCACCGTGCCGCGGGGCCGCTGGCCGGACCTACTGGCGGCTCTGCGCGAGCACCGCTGGGACGGCCACGCACCGCGCGGGTCGCTGTCGTAGACCACCGTGGGCAGCACCGGCCGGGGTCGGCCTAGCGACCGAAGCTGAACCGTGCGCGTGGTTGGGCCTTTCCGGACTGTACCAGGTCCCGCCGGAGACCCATCCGTCGGAGAATGACGTCGATCTCCTCGAGGTAGGCGGCGGCCTGGTGTGCGTCGCATGCGCCGTCGGGCGCATCGTGCTCGTCGTCCAGCCACTGGAGGTAGCCGGGGTCGATCCGCGCGATCTCGCCGAGCGACCATCCGGCGAAGACGCCGAAGGTCAGGACGCTTCCTGATGGGCGGCCCGGCGGCGGACCGGCGATCCCCGTCCAGGGAGGTGCCGCTGGCCCGGGCGGCGCGGGACGAGGCCGGTTCGCTCGTCGCTCCGCGTCGTAGGCAGCGCGGCGCTCCGGGTCGCCAAGCACCTCCCAGGCGCGGTTGAGCTCACGCATCCGCTGCTCGCCGTCGGCGCCCGCGTGGTCGGGATGGTAGACGGCCGCCATGGCGCGATAGGCGATCCGGATCGCGGCCCTGTCCGCCGATTCATCCACATGGAGCATGCCGTACAGATCGTCGACCACGCGTGACCCCTACTCGATGACACGAAAGGTAGTCGGCCGGGCTGGTCGCCGGGCAGAGCCGAACGGCCCCACGACTCGGGCGGCTCGCCACCTCCGGGAAGAGCGGAGCACCCGGAGGCGGGGCGAAGAGCGTGACGCAGGCTTGTTCCGTCTCGTCGCCGGGCTGGGCCCGTTCTGGCGGCGTGGAGGCGAGGCCCGAACCGCGGTCGCTCCACGGTCAGGGCCGGGTCAGGTCGGCCTCCACCATGGAGACCTCGGTCGCGGCCACGTGCGGCCGGCCCGCATCGAGCAGGGCCTGCTCGACCGTCCGCTGCGGGTCGGACCGGTACGAGCCCAGTGCGTCGCCGGGGCTCGTCACGACCCCGCGATACGCGACGACCGTCCGGTCGGCCTGGCCAGCCTCGTGCAGCAGGATCGAGAACCCGTGGTACCCGAGGCCTCCCTGGGGTGGGACGCCGTTCGTGACGGGCAGGGACGCGAGCTGGCCGACGAGCGCCGCCACCTGCACCTCGGTCAGGACCCAGGACGGGTCCGGCCGGCCGGAGTAGATCCCCAGCGTGACGGTCACGGTCGGAAGCCCGCTGTTCGAGAGCGGTGCGAGCGGGCCGCTCGGGTCGATGAGCCCGGCCAGGTGGGTGACGGGGATCGTGACGACCGGCATGCCCGCCGCGTATGGGGCCACCTGGTACTGCCCGAACGTGATCTCGAGGCCGCCGGGCGTGATCGCCCACGCGGCGTAGTTGTCGGCCGTCGGCTCGGTCCCGGTCGCGAGCCACGTGGTCATGGAGGAGTCCGTCATCCAGTCGGCCAGGGTCAGCTTGAGCTGCGTCCTCGCCTCGACCGCGAGCGCGTCCATGTAGCCGCTGCCCATGCGGAACAGGTCGGCGAGCGCATGGCGCCTGCCGGACGCCAGGTCGAAGGTGAAAGTGCTGAGCACGTCGGCGCCGTGGGCGGCCCCCGAGGGGTAGGAGTACGAGTTCACACGCAGGCTGAGCACGTCCCGCGAGCTGTACGCGACGCTGTAGTCGACCTGGAGCGTCGACGGCTGGTTCGGGCCGGCCTGCGGGTCCTTGCCGATCCCCGTCGTGAAGTCCCGGACCGACGCGTACGCCTCGTCGCGGAGCAGAGTGTCGATCGTCGCCGCGGCAGCCGGGTCGGCGAGGCCGCCGACCTGTGGGTATCGCACCTGGTAGGTGGCGCCCGTTGCGGCGACCCCCCCGCTGAGCATGGCGCCCGTGACGATCGGGTTCGCCGTTGGCGTGGGGCTCGGGCTCGGGCTCGGGCTCGGGACGACGCGCTGCGGCGACGCGGACGCCGACACGGGCGGGCCGCCAATGCCCGTTGGACGTCCGACGCCCCAGGCGAGCGCGACCGTCGTGACCAGAACCACCCCGGCCGCGGCGAACGCGAACCGCGCCGCGTTCCGGCTTCGGGCCGGCCCGATCCGCGCCCGCCTCGCCGACACCTGCCGGGTTCCTTCGACCGAAGCGAGCACGCGCTGGAGGGCCGGCTCGGACAGCGATCGGGGTCCCGATGCCATCCAGGCGCGCAGTTTCGCGTCGACGTCCTCGTCTGTGTGGACCGGGCGGTTCGGCCTCGTCATGCCAGTCCCTCCTCGATCATGGTCGGGCGCGCTTCGGCCTCGAGAGCCGCGCGAAGGGCGGCGGTGGCGTGGTGCAGCCGCGACTTCACGGTCCCCAGTGGGATGTCCAGGGTCTCCGCGATCTCCTCCTGCCGAAGGTCGCGCCAGTAGCGCAGGACGATGACCGCCCGCTGGTCGGGGGTCAGGCGCCGAAAGCCGCGCTCGAGCTCGTCCCGGTCGGCCACCCGCCGGAACTCGCTCGAATCCGCGGGAGCGTCCGGCGACACGTCCCGCACGTCCGTTCGCCAGCGCCCGAAGCGCCGCGACTCGGCCGCGCAGGCGCGGACGAGGATGCGGTAGAGCCACGGCTCGAGGCGTTCGGGATCCCGCAGACCGGGCAGCTCGCGCCAGGCTGTCACGAGGGTCTGATGGACGGCGTCCTCCGCGGCGGGGAGGTCCCGAAGGATGCGGAAGGCGACCGCGACGAGCCGGCCGCCGACCTCCCGGGCGAGGGCCTCGAAGGCCTTCGTGTCGTCGTGCTGCGCGCGCTCCACGACGTCGGTTCGCACCGCTCCTCGCTTTCGGTACGCACGCTCCGGGGTTGCCGGCGCATGGAGCGTCCGGCGAGAGGATGCGTTACCTCTATGAGGCCCGTTCGGGGACGCTCCGTTCAATCATGCTGGTCGCGCCCACGGGTCGCGCCCCTTCCTCGTGGATCATCGCGCCGTGAGCCGCCTCGATGAGCCTGAGCACGAGCAGGCCCGGCAGCTCCGTGGCGATCGCGTCGGCGGCGACATCGACCTCCACGCTCTCGTCACCTCGGACCCCGACCTCGCGCCTCGTGCGCGCACGGTGGTCCGCGTGCGCCACCAACCACGCTGTAGGCTGGGGCGACCATGAAGCTGTGCAGCGTCGGTGCCGACGTGTTGTTCGCTGCCGGAAGTGATCAACCACGCCGGCGCCTGACAGCACGGAGCGCCTGACAAACGCAGGCTGCATGACAACACGGATGGCCTGACGATGCGTCGCAGCGTGGCGATCCCACTCGTGCTGGGCCTCGGGATCGTGGTCGGCCTCGGAGCCTTTGGCGCGACGCGGCTCCTGGAGATGGCCTGCGGCCCGTTCGCACGCACCCCGTGTGTGCGCGTGCTGTTCCTGGGCAACAGCTACACGTCGGTCAATGACCTGCCCGCCGTCTTCCGCCGGCTCGCCCGCGCAGGCGGCCAGAACGTCGAGACGGGCATGGTCGCCAACGGCGGCGAGACGCTCGCGCAGCATGCGGCGTCGCCCGATTCGCTCGGGGCGATCCGCGGTTCAGGCTGGCAGTTCGTGGTCCTCCAGGAACAGAGCGAGATTCCGGCGCTCGCGACCTGGCAGAGCCAGATGGTCCCGGCCGCAGAGTCGCTCGTGCGCAGCATCCGGGCCGTGGCGTCCACCCCGATCCTGCTCGAAACCTGGGCCCACCGCGATGGACTGCCCAACAGCGGGCTCGACTACGCGGCCATGCAGGTCGCGATCGACGCGAAAGATGAGGAGGTCGGCCGCGCGCTCGGGGTGACCGTGGCGCCCGCC
>JADGQH010000240.1 GCA_017881985.1 Chloroflexota bacterium
CACGCGATCGACGCGCTGACCGGGCCAACCGAGGACGGGCTCGGCCTGGTCGTGTCGGTGCAGGACTGGATCGGCACGGCGCTGACCGGGGTGGGGACCCATGGCTGACATCACCGAAGACACCGATCTTGTCGCCCACCCGACCGCCGCCGACCTGCTGGACATCACCGATCCGATCGGTGCCGTCGACCTGGTCGACCAGGGTCCGCAGCTGGACACCGTCGCCCGCGCCGCGGCGACACCCGATGTGGGGCAACCGTTCCGCGAGCTCGGGCTGAAGGACGACGAGTACCTGCGGATCAAGGAGATTCTCGGCCGCCGCCCCACGGACGCCGAACTGGCGATGTACTCGGTGATGTGGTCGGAGCACTGCTCGTACAAGTCATCCAAGGTGCACCTGGCGTATTTTCCGGCCACCACCACCGAACAGATGCGCTCGAAGATGCTGGCCGGTATCGGCGAGAACGCCGGCGTGGTCGACATCGGCGACGGCTGGGCGGTCACCTTCAAGATCGAGTCGCACAACCATCCCTCGTACGTCGAGCCGTACCAGGGCGCGGCCACCGGGGTCGGCGGCATCCTGCGCGACATCTTCGCGATGGGCGCGCGACCGATCGCGATCCTCGACGCGCTCCGCTTTGGAGACCCGGCAGACGCCCGGACGCGCCACCTCGTCAACGGGATCGTTCGGGGAGTCGGCGGCTACGGCAACTGCGTGGGCGTCCCGACCGTCGGCGGCGAGCTGGTCTTCGACCCGTCCTACCAGGGCAACCCGCTCGTGAACGTCATGGCGATCGGGCTCGTGCGTGAGGACGCGATCGTGCGCGCGGCCGCGCCAGGTCCCGGGAACCTCGTGATCCTGTACGGGTCGGCGACGGGGCGCGACGGCATCGGCGGCGCGTCGGTCCTCGCCTCGGCGACGTTCGGCGCCCAGGATCCCTCGAAGCGGCCGGCGGTCCAGGTCGGCGACCCGTTCGCGGAGAAGCTGCTCATCGAGGCCACCCTGGAGATCCTCGCGGCGGGCCTCGCCGAGGGCCTCTCCGACCTCGGTGCGGCCGGCATCACCTGCGGCGTGTCGGAGACGGCGGACCGCGCGGGAACCGGCATCCGGGTCGACCTGGACGCGATCCCGCGCCGGGAGCCGGGCATGGCGCCGTTCGAGGTCATGATCAGCGAGTCGCAGGAACGGATGGTGGTCATCGCGCGGCCTGAACGGCTGCCCGAGATCGCGGCGATCTGCGAGCGGTGGGGGATCCCGTGCGGGGTGATCGGCCGGGTCACCGACGACGGCGACATCGCGGTGGTCGAAGGCGGCCTCGCGCCGGATGGGACGCCGAACCCGGGCGCCCGCGAGCTGGCGCGGATCCCGGCCCGTGCGCTCGCGTCCGAGGCGATCGTGTTCGACCGGCTCGCCGCCCCGCCTCCCCGCCGGCGGCGGGCGCCGGCGCCCGGAAGCACGGAGACGGCCGCCGACATGCTGCCGGAGGGCGGCACGGACCCGGGCGCCGTCCTGCTCGGGCTCCTCGGCAGCCCGAACCTCGCGTCGCGGGCGTGGGTCGCGGAGCAGTTCGACCGGCACGTCGGGACGAACACGGTCGGCTCGGCCGGCCACGGGGCGGCCGTCCTCCGCGTCAAGGGCACCCGGCGCGCGCTGGTGGCGACCACCGACGGGAACGAGTCGGTCAGCGCGCTCGACCCGTATCTGGGCGCCGCGCTCTCCGTTGCCGAGGCGGCCCGCAACGTCTCGGTCACGGGCGCCCGGCCGCTCGGCGTCACCAACTGCCTGAACTTCGGCGACCCGACGCGGCCGGAGTCGTTCTGGCAGCTCCGGGAGGCGGTCCGCGGCGTGGGCGACGCGTGCCGGGCACTGGGTCTCCCCGTGACGGGCGGCAACGTGTCGCTCTACAACGAGGCGCCAGGGTCGGCGATCGCGCCCACGCCCGAGATCGGCATCGTGGGTCTCCTGGACGACGTGGAGCTGCTCGTCGGGCCAGCGTTCGCGGCGGACGGCGACGTGGCCCTTCTCGCCGGCGCGGGAGGGCCGGGGCTGGGCGGGAGCGCTTACGCGGCGGTCGCGGGGCTGGCCGCCGAGGATGACCTGCCGGGCCTCGATCTCGCCGCCGAGGCCGTCGTCCAGGCGTTCGTTCGCGACGCGATCGCGGCGCGCCACGTCACGGCGGCCCAGGACGTCAGCGGTGGCGGCCTCGCCGTCGCGCTCGCGGAGATGGCGATCTGGGGTGGCCGGGGCGGCCGGTTCCGGGTGCCCGTGCCCAGCGCGCCGGCCGTCGCGCTGTTCGGCGAGAGCCCATCGCGCATCGTCCTGACCGTGCGGCCGCCCGACCTCGCCGAAGTCCGCGCGCTCGCTGGCCGGCACGGCGTCCCGCTCGCCGAGCTCGGGATCGTGGGTGGGCCGCGCCTCGTCATCGAGATGTTCGGGGAGGGCGCCACCGGCGCGGCAGAAGGCCGCGGCTCGAGCATCGCCGATGCGCTGGAGGTGACGCTCGCGGATCTCCGCCACGCCTGGGACAACGGGCTGCCGCGCGCCCTCGGCGAGGAGGCCTGACCCATGTGCGGCGTCTTCGGCGTCGTCGCCCCCGGCCAGGAGGCCGCCCGGATCGCCGCGCTCGGCATCTTCGCGCTGCAGCACCGGGGCCAGGAGTCGGCCGGGGTCGCGGTCTCCGACGGCGACCAGCTCATGCTCTACAAGGACCTCGGGCTCGTCGCGCAGGTCCTCGACGATCGACGCCTGCCCAGCCTTCGCGGGGATCTCGCGATCGCGCATTGCCGATACTCCACGACCGGCTCCACGGTCTGGGAGAACGCCCAGCCGACGCTCCGCCTGGGGCCCCGGCGCGCGCTTGCGATCGGGCACAACGGGAACCTCGTCAACACGCGCGAGCTGCTCGCGAAGCTCGCCGGCGGCCGGGCGCGCCTCCCCGCGAGCACGGACACGGAGCTGCTCACCGCCCTCCTGGCGGACGAGCCGGCCGCGGACACGGTGGACGCGCTCTGCCGCGTCCTGCCGACGACCAGGGGGGCATACAGCCTGGTCATCCTCGACGAGCGGCGCGTCATCGGGGTCCGCGACCCGCACGGGTTCCGGCCGCTCGTCCTCGGCCGGCTGCCGGCCCCGGAGGGACGCGCCCTGGGCCGCCGCGACGATGGCGACGATGCGCCCGGCTGGGTCCTGAGCTCGGAGACGACTGGCCTCGACGTCGTCGGCGCCGAGTACGTCCGCGACGTCGAGCCGGGTGAGATCGTCATCCTCGAGGCGGGCAAGGCGCCCGCCTCGGTCCGGTTCGCTCCCGCGACCCCCGCCTCCTGCGTCTTCGAGCTGATCTACTTCGCCCGCCCGGACTCCTACATGGAGGGCGTGAACCTCTACGAGGCGCGCCGCCAGATGGGAATCCAGCTGGCCGGCGAGCAGCCGGTGCCGGCCGACCTCGTGATGCCGGTCCCGGATACGGGTGCGCCGGCAGCGGTGGGCTACGCGGAGGCGTCCGGCCTGCCATACCGCGAGGGCATGATCCGCAACCGGTACGCCGGCCGCACGTTCATCCAGCCCTCCCAGTCGATGCGCCAGCGCGGCGTCACGGTGAAGCTCTCGCCGCTGCGCGAGATCGTCCGCGGTCAGCGCCTCGTGGTCGTGGACGACTCGATCGTCCGCGGGACGACGACGCGCTCGATCGTCGAGCTGCTCCGCCGCGCGGGGGCGGCGGAGATCCACGTCCGGATCAGCGCGCCGCCGATCTTCCACCCCTGTTTCTACGGGATCGACACCCAGGTCGAGACCGAGCTGATCGCCGCGACGCATTCGGTCGATGAGATCCGCGACTTCATCGGGGCCGACTCGCTGGGCTACCTCTCGATTCGCGGCGTCCTCGCGGCGCTCGACCTGCCGTACGACCGGTTCTGCTTTGCCTGCTTCGACGGCAGGTATCCCGAGCCCGTCCCGTATGACGCCGCCAGCCGCAAGTTCGTCCTCGAGGAAGGCGTCGGTGCCCGTGGCTGATGGGGGCGGCGACGTGCCCTCGGGAGTGCGGGCCCCTGCCCGGCGCGAGGCGTACCGGGCGGCCGGCGTCGACGTGGACGCGGGCGAGCGCGCGGTGGCCCTGATGCTCACGGCCGTCGCCTCGACTCGCCGGCCCGAGGTGGTCGGCGGCCTGGGCGGCTTCGCCGGCGCTATCGAGATTCCCGCCGGCTATCGACGCCCGCTCCTCGTGGCGTCCACGGACGGTGTCGGGACGAAGACGGCCCTGGCGCGGGCGGGCGGCGGGCTCGGTGGCCTGGGCATCGACCTCGTCGCGATGTGCGCCGACGACGTGGTCTGCACCGGCGCTGAGCCGCTCTTCCTGCTCGACTACGTGGCGGTCGGCCGCCTGGTTCCCGAGGAGATCGCCGAGGTCGTCGCGGGGGTCGCGGCGGGCTGCCGGGCGGCCGGCTGCGCGCTCCTCGGCGGCGAGACGGCCGAGCACCCGGGGACCATGGCGTCGACCGACCTGGACCTCGCCGCCACGTGCGTGGGCGTCGTGGAGCGCGACGAGGCAATCGACGGGTCGGCCGTGCGGGCCGGCGACCTGCTCGTCGGTCTCGAAGCCTCCGGGATGCACAGCAACGGCTTCTCGCTCGTCCGACGGCTGGTGGCCCAGGCCGGGCTGGACCTCGACGGGCCGTACACGGACCTCCTGGCGGCCCGGTCCCCCGGCGCCGCGCCCGAGGCCGTGCACGCGAACGCGTCGCTGCGCGACGTCCTGCTGACCCCGACCCGCATCTACGCGCGGGTCGTCCTCGCCATCCGGGAGGCGGTCCGGGCGGCCGGCGCCGACGTCCACGGCATCGCCCACGTGACCGGCGGCGGGCTTCCGGGGGCGGTGCCGCGGATCGTGCCGAACGAGCTCGCGGCACGGATCGACCCAACGGCGTGGTCCATGCCCTCGGTGATGCGCCTCCTGGGCGGGATCGGCGGCCTCGACGACGCCGAGATCCGCGCGACGTTCAACGGCGGCCTCGGGATGGTGCTCGCGATGCCAGCGGACGCGGTGCGCGCGGCG
>JADGQH010000241.1 GCA_017881985.1 Chloroflexota bacterium
CCTGCTGGATGCGCCGGGCGATGGTTGCGGCGTCCTCGGGGTCATATTCCCGTTCACCAGCACCCCCGAGCTGGCTCGGCAAGCGGCAGCCGCCTGCCGGCGGGGACACGCCTCGGCCACTACCGGATCGAGGCGTTCCTGGCGCGCGGGTCGACGGGCGAGGTCTACCGGGCTACAGACGAGCGGCTCGACCGGCAGGTGGCCCTCAAGACCGTCCCACCGTGGCTGGGCGAGGACGAGCGGATCCGGGCACGCTTCCTCGCCGAGGCGCGGGCCGCCGCCTCGCTCGACCACCCCAACGTCCTGCCGGTCTACGACGCGGGAGACGCGGACGGGACGCTCTGGATCGCGATGCGCCTGGCCGACGGTCCGGACCTGCGCGAGCTCCTGCGTCGCTCCGGGCCGCTCCCACCCGAACGCGCCGTCACGCTCCTCTCGGGTATCGCGGCCGCCCTCGACACGGCCCACGCCCGGGGGATCCTCCACCGCGACGTGAAGCCCGCCAACATCCTCCTCGGCACGGAGGCAGCGGGCGGAAGTGCGGAGCACGTCTACCTCGCCGACTTCGGGCTCGCGATGGCCGGCCACGGGATGGGCTTCACCCGGACCGGCGAGCTCCTGGGCACGGTCGACTACGTGAGCCCTGAGCAGGCCCGCGGCGAGCCGCTCGACGCCCGCAGCGATGTCTTCTCGCTTGCCGCCGTGCTGTACGAATGCCTGACCGGGTCGCCCCCCTCCCGTCGCGACTCGGAGCTCGCCTCGCTCACGGCGCGCCTCGAGGCGCCCGCTGCCCCGGCGTCGTCGCTCCGGGCCGACCTGCCCGCCGCGCTCGACCCGGTCCTGGCCCGCGGGCTCGCCCGGGATCCCAGGGAACGCTACCCGTCGGCGGGTGCCCTGATCGCAGCCGCGACGGCCGCCGCCCGGGGAGCCACGCTGCAGGGGCTCCTGTTCGCCGACCTCCGCGGGTACACCGCCTTCGCGCAGCGGGAGGGTGACGCCCGGGCGGCAGCCCTCCTCGCCCGCTACCGGGACCTCGTCCGCTCGGCGCTCGCCCGGACCGGGGGCGCCGAGATCCGCACAGAGGGCGACTCCTTCTACGTCGTCTTCCCCTCGGCCACCACCGCGGTCCGGGCGGGCCTCGCCATCGTCGGAGCGGCGGCCGCGGCAACCGCGGCGGATCCGTCCCTCCCGGTACTGCCCGGCGTCGGGGTCCACGCCGGGGAGCCGCTCGCCACGCCCGAGGGCCCGGTCGGCTCCGCGGTCAACACGGCGGCTCGCCTGTGCTCGCTCGCGGGACCCGGCGAGGTCCTCGTCTCGGCCACTGCGCGCGAGCTCGCCTCGGGCTCCCGGGACCTTGCCTTCGCCTCACGGGGCAGGCGCCCCGTCAAGGGCCTCGCCGATCCGCTCGAGGCCTGGGCGGCCAGCCAGGCAGCGACGGGCACGACAGGTGGGGCAGCCCCCGTCGCGCTCGCCGGGGTCCCGGCGTCCACTCGCCGCGGCCGTCTCCTCGCCGCCGGGACAGGTGCCCTCCTGCTCGCGGCCGTTGCCTATGCCGGGCTGGCCGGGCGACCCTCCGCTGCTCCCGCCGTCTCTCCGGCTGCTGCAGCAGCAGCAAGCGTGCCCTCGACCGTGGCCGTCCCCTCCCCCGGCGGCTCGGCGCCGGCAGCCTCCCGGGGGACCTCTCCCGTGCCCACCGCCTCGACGACGATCGGGCCGTTTCCGAATGCGGTCGAAAAGGCGATCCTCGCCGCGCTGCCGCCCGGGCTCGCGCTGACCTGCCTGCGCGGCGGGACGGTCGGTGATGCCGTTCTGGCGGGGTTCAGGGGAGTTGTCCCCCTGAGCCCAAACGCACTGCCATATGTCGCGACGTCGGGGACGCCAGGCACGTCCGGCGGCGTGACGTGTCATCCGGGCGCGGGAGCGGCGCGCTTCTACGTCATGGCACCTGAGAGCCCCACGTTGGAGAAGAGCACGTTCGGCGGGGCGGCCGGAGACTCGTACGTCGGCTATCTGACCTCGATACACAAGCTCCCCTTCGGGTCCTGCGCGACCGACAAACGGGCCTACGAGCTCTGGGAGGGTCCGAGCGGGAGCGGGACGCTCGCCTGCATGAACCCGTACGACGGGCGGCCCTGGATCTACTTCTCGTTCGACAAGGGCACGTACCTCGCCTTCGCGACACGTGACGACTCCAACTACGCCGCGCTGTATCAATGGTGGACGGAGCTCAAGACCTTCCTCCCGTGAGGCGGAGCGACCCCCCGGGTGTCCTGGGCTCCGGGCTCGACGACGGGCTTCGCTCTCTTCCGAGGATGGGAGGCACACCGGGCGACCGGGCAACGTGTCGGATGATGACGCCCGCCGGTTCACTGCCAGCGGGCGTCATCGGTTCGCACGGGGTTACAGCGCCTCGAGGTCCCGCCTATGCGAGGTTGACCTCCGAGAGGACGAAGTCGCGAACCTCCCCGTCGAGATGGGAGCGTCTCGCCCAGCCCTTCGGAGAGGGTGTGGTGCGTCCCCCAGCTGGGGGGCCGACTTGTGCCCACGGAGGCGCTACCTTCGGCCCATGGCGACCCAGCTCGGGAAATCGATCCTCAACCGCTGGAGTCCGTCCACGCCCGTTCGCGCTGACTTCGGCGGTTGGATCGCGTATCTCTCGATTGACGCTGCGATGGTCCGCGCCGCCGTGGCGACGCGCGGTGGCGCCATGGCGACGCGCGCACAGCTCATCGCCGGTGCGACGATCGAACGGCGGGGCGAGGGCAGCTATCGGCTCGTCACGCGGCCCAGCGATTAGCTCGCCTCGCCGATCGGCGCCCGCCGGTTGACGCAAGCCAGTGCCGGCATCCCGGGGCCGATCCGCCGCGGGGACGCAGGGACGCCGCCGCGCATCCCCGCCTGAGATCTCCTCGCCTGCGTCGCGGCGCGGCCGGATCGGCCGGGCCGGATCAGCCCGGCAGGACTTCCCTGCCCCACGCCTCGTTGATGATCGTGCGAGCCGACGCGTACCACGCGGCGATCGCGGTCAGGATGCCGGTGTAGCCGCCGATCTGCGTGATGCTCTTGTTGGCCTGGTACTCCCCGACGGCAAGCACCAGGAAGGTGATCCACAGCAGGAGGAAGACGATCATCACCGGCCGGGCATGCTTGAGCGTGGCGATCCACATGTAGAACGTGAAGATGCCCCACACGAGCAGATAGGTCCCGACGGCCCCGGCGGCGTCGCCGGGCTTGAGGTTGGCGGCGAAGAACCAGACGAAGGCTGCATAGCTGAGCCAGAACGCGCCGAAGGAGGTGAACGCGGTCGCCCCAAAGGTGTTGCCGCTCTTGAACTCCCACATGCCCGCCAGCAGCTGCGCCAGGCCCCCGTACGCGAGTGCGAGGGCGACGACGACCTGGACCGAGCTGCCGCCGATCAGCTGGGCGTTCGCCGCGGAGAGGACCATGGTGGTGAGCGCGAACCCCGCGAGGCCGAGCGGGGCCGGATTCGCCGTGTTCGAAGCCGCGGGTGCGGAAGTGGCCGCTGGGGCCTGAGCCACGCGAGACTCCTTTCCTCGTGCGCGGGCAACCGGCCCGCCTGCTCACACGGATTGCCGGCTCGTCGGACGCTCGACCCATCCCGTGTCGGCCGGCCCTCAGACGAGCTGATCCGCCTCGCTTGACTGCGCCTTCACGCGGATCGTCTCGACGATCCCCGAGTCGGCCAGCGTCGTAACGTCGCCGAGCGTGCGATGCTCGGCGATATCCCTCAGGAGTCGCCGCATGATCTTGCCCGACCGCGTCTTGGGCAGCTCCGGCGTGAACATGACCATCTTCGGCCGGGCGATCGCACCGATCTTCTTCGCGACGTGCTCTCGGAGCTCCAGGGCCAGCTCATCGCTCGGCGTGATGTGCGACTTCAGGATGACGAACGCCGAGATCGCCTCGCCGGTCACCGGATCGCTGCGACCCACGACGGCCGCCTCGGCGACCGCCGGGTGGTCCACGAGCGCGGACTCCACCTCGATCGTGCTGATTCGGTGCCCCGCGATCTTCATCACGTCATCGACGCGACCCAGGAGCCAGAAGTAGCCGTCATCGTCGACCTTGCAGCCGTCGCCCGCGAAGTACATCCCGGGGAAGCGGCGCCAGTACGTGCTCAGATAGCGCTCCGGGTCCTTGTAGATCCCCCGGAGCATGGCGGGCCAGGGCCGCGTCAGCACGAGGTAGCCGCCGCCGCTCCCGTTGGCCACCTCGGTGCCATCCGCGTCCACCACCTTTGCGCCGATCCCCGGAAACGGCCGCGTGGCCGAGCCCGGCCGCAAGGTCGTGATGCCCGGCAGCGGCGTGATGAGGATCATCCCGGTCTCGGTCTGCCACCAGGTGTCGACGACGGGACACCGGCTCCCGCCGATCGCGCGCCGGTACCACAGCCAGGCTTCCGGGTTGATCGGCTCGCCCACCGTGCCGAGGAGCCGGAGCGAGGTGAGGTCGTGCTTCGCAGGCCAGTCGTCGCCCTGCTTCATGAAGGCACGGATGGCCGTCGGTGCGCAGTACAGGATCGAGACCTTGTACTTCTCGACGATCGACCACCACCGGTCCGGCTCCGGAAACTGGGGCGCGCCTTCGTAGAGGACGCCCGTGGTCCCGTTGGCGAGCGGGCCGTAGACGATGTACGAGTGCCCGGTCACCCAGCCGATATCGGCGGCGCACCAGTACACGTCGTCCGGCTTGATGTCGAAGATGTAGTGGTGCGTCGTGCTCACGCCGGCGAGGTAGCCCCCGGTCGTGTGCATGATTCCCTTGGGCTTGGCGGTCGTGCCGGACGTGTGGAGCAGGTAGAGCAGGTGCTCCGAGTCGACCGGGACAGGGTCGCATTCGGCCGACTGTCCGTCGACCACGTCGTGCCACCAGTGATCGCGGCCTTCGGTCATCGGGATGTCGTGCCCGGTCCGTCGGACCACGAGCACGTTCTTGATCGTGGGCGCATTGCCGACCGCGACATCCGCCGCCGCCTTGAGGTCAAGGACCTTGCCATTGCGCCAGCCACCGTCGGCGGTGATCAATG
>JADGQH010000242.1 GCA_017881985.1 Chloroflexota bacterium
CTCCGGCGCGCTGACGTCCACGACCGCGGCGTCGAGGAAGCGCACGAGGTCCGACGGGGCGACGTGGACGTTGACGCCCCGCGCGCCGCCGCCGATGGCGACGATCGCGCGCTCCAGAATCGTGGCGTCGGCGATCACCGGCCAGGCGTGGGAGGCGCCGAACGGCGTGATCGCGTAGCGCTCGTACCCGGTTGCCGCCCGCGCCTCGTCCGCGTCGGGCAGCGAGAGTTGACGCACACCCAGGTGCGCGCGCAGCTTCGGCCAGTCGAAGCGCCGGCCAGCGGGCACGAGGACGAAGACGTAGTCGGCCTCGCCGCGCCGGACGACGATGGTCCGCAAGAGCGAGGAGATCTGGATCCCCTGGAGCGAGGCGCTCTCTTGCGCGCTCCCCGCGATCTCGGTCCGGACGACGCGGTACGGGATGTCGACGCCGGCCATCGCCGGCGGTGCGGATTCGTCGCTCATGGTTCGGCCGATGGTAGCGGGTTGCGGCGGTTCGCTGACGCCGACGAGCTCGACCCTTATGTGTCAGCGATCGCGGCGCGCGGCCCGCGGTCACGTCCCGGCGGGCTGCAGCGGCGGAGCCACCTCTGTTGCGGGGACCGGCGCCTGCCCCAGGATGATCCGGACCCGGTGCGTGGCACCGTCGTCGACGAGCGGGATTGCCGCGACGCCGCGCGGGACGGCCGCCGCGCCGGTCCCCGCAGTGGAGCCGGTTCCCGCCGCGCCAACCCCCGCCGCGCCGCTCGGCAGGGCCGCTCCATCGATCTCGGTGGACGCCACGCCGCGGCTGACCCCCTCCGGGTTCTGCACGACGATCTCGTAGCGGGCCGAGTGGTAGCGGAAGTCGATCTCGAAGCTGGGCCACGCTCGCGGGATGCACGGGTCGATCACCAGCGTCGTCCCGCGCAGGCGGAACCCCAGGATCCGCTCCATCCCGGCCTGGTACATCCAGCCTGCCGAGGCCGTGTACCAGGTCCAGCCGCCGCGGCCGACGTGCGGCGGCTCCGCGTAGACGTCGGCCGCCATGACGTACGGCTCCACCTTGTAGCGATGGACCCCGGCACGGGTGGCGGCGTGGTTGATGGGATTGAGGATCGAAAAGAGCTCGCCGGCCTTGTCCCCGTCGCCCAGGGCCGCGAAGGCGAGGATCGACCAGATGGCGCCGTGGGTGTACTGGCCGCCGTTCTCCCGGATGCCGGGCAGATACCCCTTGATGTAGCCGGGATCGACGTCGGACCGGTCGAACGGCGGCGTGAACAGCAGGACGAGGCCGTCCCCACGCCGGACGAGGAACTCCTCCACCGCGGCCATCGCGCGCTCGGCGTGGGCGGGCGTCGCGGCACCCGACAGCACGGCCCAGGATTGAGCGATCGAATCGATCCGGCACTCGGCGTTGATCGCGGAGCCGAGCGGCGTGCCGTCGTCGAAGAAGGCGCGGCGGTACCAGTCGCCGTCCCAGCCCTGGCTCTCGAGCGCCCGCCGAAGCGACTTCATGCGGGCGCGCCAGCGATCCGCTCGGGGGCGCTCCCCGCGCGCCTCCGCGATCGGTGCGAAAGCGGCAAGGACGGTGTACAGGAACCAGCCCAGCCAGACGCTCTCGCCCCGGCCCTGGTAGCCCACCCGGTTCATCCCGTCGTTCCAGTCGCCCGATCCGATGAGCGGGAGCCCATGCGCGCCGACCGCGAGACTCCGGTCGAGCGCCGCGGCGCAGTGCGCGAACAGCGAAGCCGATTTCGATGACGCTTCCGGCTGGAAGTAGGCGTCGGTCTGGTCGGGCCGCAGGGCAGGACCCTCGAGATAGGGGACCGTCTCGTCCAGGATCGCCGTGTCGCCGGTGATCGCGAGGTACCGATCGACGGCATAGGGCAGCCAGACCCGGTCATCCGAGATGCGCGTGCGGACGCCGCGGCCGGATGGCGGATGCCACCAGTGCTGGACGTCCCCCTCGACGAACTGGCGGGCCGCGGCCCGCAGGAGATGCTCGCGGGCCAGCTCCCGCTTCGCGGTCACCAGGGCGATCACGTCCTGGAGCTGGTCCCGGAACCCGTACGCGCCGCCGGCCTGGTAGAACGCCGTCCTGGCCCAGAGCCGGCAGGCGAGCGTCTGGTAGGTCAGCCAGCCGTTGAGCATGATGTCCATGGAGCGCTCGGGCGTCCGTACCTGGACCGTGGCCTGGGCAGCCTCCCAGAAGCGCCCCACCTCGCGAAGCGTCGCGTCGTGGTCGGCAGCCCGCCCACGCCGCACCAGGTCGGCCGCGGACGCGCCCGCGGCGGCTTCGCCGAGCAGCACGACCACCTGGGTCCTCGCCCCGTTGGCGAGCTCGAAGCTCGTCTGCAGGGCGGCGCACGGATCCAGGCCGGCGCCCGCGGCGCTCCGCAGCCGATAGCCGCGATCCAGGCCGGCGGGCTGGTCCGGTGCGCCGTTCCGGCCCAGGAACTCGGTCCGGTCCGCGGTCCAGGCTGTCTGCCTCCCGCCCAGGTCGAGGAAGGCGACCCGGCCGGCGAACTCGGTGTTCCAGGAGTTGCGCACGAGGATCGCGTGTGTCTCGGGGTCCAGCTCGGTCACGATGCGCGGGGCGCTGGCGCCGCGGGAGCTGCCGAGCGCCCACTCGGCATAGGCGGTCACCGAGAGTCGCCTGGGGCGCCCGGATCGATTCTCGACGGTCAGCACCGAGACCTTGAGGGGCTCGTCGAGCGGCACGAACTGGACGAGGTTCAGGGCGATCCCGTCGTGGACCTGCTCGAACCGGCTGTACCCCGCACCGTGGCGGACGACGTACGTCGATTCCTCGAGGCGGATCGGCTGCGCGGTGGGACCCCACAGCTCGCCCGTCTCGTCGTCCCGCACGTAGATCGACTCGCTGACGGGGTCGCTGACCGGGTCGTTGGACCACGGGGTGAGCTGGTTCTCGCGACTGTTCCCGGACCAGGTGTAGCCCGACCCGGATTCGGAGACCTGGAACCCGAAGGCCTCGTTCGCGATGACGTTCAGCCACGGTGCCGGGGTGGACTGGCCCGGGCCTAGGACCGTGACGTACTCCCGGCCGCGATCGGCGAAGCCGCCGATCCCGTTGAAGAACTCGAGCTCCGGACGCGGCGCTGCCGCCACGCTCCTCGGCGGCCTCGGACCCGCGGGAACCGGCGGCGGCGCGATCCGGTCCGCCGGGCGCTCGAGGCGGATGACCTGGTCGCTGAGGCTGCCCCGGCGGCTGAGCAGGACCGCCCGCGCGGCCGCCTGGAGGAGCGTGCGATCCTCGGCGGAGAGCTGGTCGCCGCGCAGGATATACACGCCGCCGTGCCCCCGGTGGCCCTCCGGCACCAGGATGGACTGGCTGGTCCGGACGAGCGCCTCGAGCGAGTCGTGGAGCTCGCCGGCGTACGAGGCGCCGTGCTCGTTGAGGATCACGAGGTCCACGTCGAGGAGCTTGAGGCGCCAGTACTCGTGCGCGCGGAGGAGCTCGCGGACGATCTCGAGATCCTCTTCCTCGTCGATTCGCACCATGACGATTGGCAGATCGCCCGAGATCCCGTGGGCCCACAGCCCGGATGCTCCCCGCGTGTTCCCGGCCAGCAGGCTCGGGGCCGGCCGGAGCGACGGGTCGGAGAAGATGATCCGGTTGGCCAGGCGCTGGAAGAGGTGCGCCTCGTCCGAGTCGATCCCGAGGTGATGGAGCTGCACCTGCGCCTGCGTCCAGGCCAGGGTGGTCGCCCGTTCGAACGTCGCCGCCTCCCGATACTTGTCGGCGAGGTCCAGCACGGCCTCGCGCGATTCGGCGACGACCGTGGAAAAGATCGCGTGGGCGGTGGCGCCGGGGGCCAGCCGGATGCGACACCGGACGCTGAAGATTGGGTCCAGCACCGCGCCCACGGTGTTCGAGAGCGGGCGTCCGTCGATGACCGAGACCGGCGAGCGCACCGACCTGCCCCGGCCCAGGAAGCGGGCGCGGTCCGTCTCGTACTGGATGACGCCCACGGCCTCGTCCTCGACGGCCGCCACGTGCGCGGCCCAGATCGGCGTCTCGTCGCGCGATCGCGGACGGCGCGTCGCGAGGAGGGCCCCGATCTCCGGCACGAACTCGGTCTGCACGAACAGGTTCTGGAAGGCCGGATGGGCGACGTCGGCCGCCTGCGGCGCGAGCGCGATCTCCGCGTACGAGGTGAGCTCGATCTGGCGCTCGTGCGTGCCGAGGTTGGTGAGCGTCACCCGCCGGATCTCCGCGTCGTGCTCGGCCGACACGACGATCGTCAGGCCGGTGGTGATCGAGCCGTCGCGGCGCGAGATCTCGGCGTGGTCCTCCGCGTAGACGACCTCGTACGTGTCGGCCTCCACGCAGCTCGGCTGGTGGCCCGCCGACCAGACCGCGCCCGAGTCCATGTCGCGCAGGAACAGGTAGCTTCCCCACGAGTCGCGGGTCACGTCCTCCCGCCAGCGGGTCACCGCCACGTCGCCCCAGCGGCTATACCCGGATCCCGCGGCAGTCACCATGACCGCGTAGCGCCCGTTGGACAGCACATGCGTCCGCGGGATGGCGTCGTGCGGCGAGGTGAATCGGCGCAGGACCGGCGGGACGAGGTCGCGGACGTCGGCCGCGCTCTTCACCTCTTCGGCGCGCGGCCGGGCGACCAGGACGTCGCGCGGCATGCGCTCCTGGAGGAGGAGCTCCGTCGCCTCGACGATCGGGTCCGCGTGGAAGCGCTCCACCATCGCCCGGTTGTTGATCACGTTGCCGAGGGCCACCAGGGTCATCCCCTGGTGATGGGCCATGTAGTTCTTCACGATCGCGACGGAAGCGCCCTCCGGGACCCGCCTCGCAGTGAAGTCCAGGGCCTCCCGGAAGCCGTACTGCCCGCTCGCCCCGGCCGCCGCCAGCCGGGTGAAGTTCCGGACAGCAGCCTCGGGCCGGACCATCGCGGCGAGGCCGGTCGCATACGGGGCGACGACGACATCCTGGCTCAGGCCGCGCTTGAGGCCGAGGCCGGGCACGCCGAAGCTCGAGTACTGGTACTGCTG
>JADGQH010000049.1 GCA_017881985.1 Chloroflexota bacterium
GCCGAGATCGCCACCGTGCCCGCCAGGAGCGGCGTCACGGCAAGGGTGAGCGGCGCGACACCCATCAGCATCGAGATGATGACGAGCGCGGGCGTCAGGGCGATCGCGACCTGGAGCGACGAGTTGAGGATCAGGCTGACGGCGAGCTCGGCCTGGTTGCGCGCGGCGGCCTGGATGCCCACGACGTTCTCGACGGCGTTGCCGGCGATCGCGACCACGACGAGCCCGGCGAACGCCTCCGACATCCCCAGGGTTGCCATCGCCGGTCGAAGCGCTCCCACGAACCAGTCCGAGACGAAGGCCGCGCCGACGCCCGCCCCGGCGAGCATGACGAGGGCGAGCCACTGCGGCCAGAGGTGGCCGGAGCCCTCCAAGTCGACCGCGGCGGCGGCGGTCGTCGCGGGCACGGGGCGGGTGTCCCCCCGGATCGAGAAGATAAGCGAGCCCGCGAACACCACCAGGAGCACGATCGAGACGACGACCGACAGCTCCGCGGCATGCCCCGCGTCGGGCGCTCCCGGCTCGGTCGCGAGCGTCGGGATCACGAGCGCCCCGACCGCGAGGAGCAGGAGCGTCGCGATCGAACGGCTCGCCCGCGCCCCGAACGTCTGCGTGCCGAACTTGAGTCCGCCCACGAGGAACGCCGCGCCGAGCACCAGCAGGCTGTTGGCGAGGATCGACCCGATGAGCGCGGACTGGACCACGACCACGAGCCCGGCCTGGAGGCTGAAGAGCGCGATGAACAGCTCGGGCAGGTTGCCGAGGGCCGACTGCAGGATCCCCGTGACGGCGGGGCCCTGCCGCGCGCTCAGCTGCTCGGTTCCCTCCCCGACCAGCGAGGCGAGCATCGCGAGCGCGACCGCCGTCACCCCGAACGTCGCGACCGGTGCCGCGGCGGTCACGACGAGCACGGCCGATGCAACCGTGGCGACGATCGCCAGGCCCAGGAGCAGGCGGGTCTTCCGCTCGAAGTAGTCGAGGATCGTCAACCCGGTCGCGCTCCTCTGCGCCGCGGCACCGCAGGCGCCGTCCGATGCGGGAAGCGTGCCACGTCGACGGGGCCGGCGTGCGGCCTTCGCGTGCCGCGACCCATCCCACCAGGGGCCGCCGGCGCGGACCGCGCCGCGCGACGAGGCACGGCGCGGTCGGCTCCTGCGTCTCGAGCCTGGTCAGCCGGCCGCTTCGTCCGGGAGGAGGGGCGTCACGTACAGGGTGAACTCGGTGCCGCCCGACGAGAACGGCGTGACCTGTGTCGCGGCCGCCAGGACCGGGCCGAGCGTCGCCGCGTCCGCGGCGCCCACCACACCCACCCGCAGGCCGGCGATCCCGCGATCGGGAACCGCGGGCCTGCCGAACGAGGCCAGCGGCGTCGAGAGCGGCCAAGCGACGGGGCGCTGGCTCGTGGCCGGGTCCGAGGAGACCGGGGCGCCCGGCGCCACGAAGACCCGGTACGCCGTCGGGACATACTCGGTGCCGGCGGCGGCGGGCCCGCCCCACATGTCCGTGGGATCCGTCAGACGCGCCAGCAGGGCAAGCGCCGCCTCGCGCTGCGGGTCGGGCGAGCTGCCCGGCCCGCCTCCGGGCTGGCCCGGACCGTGGCCGCCGGCGCCGAGGGCGGGAAAGCGCGTCGTGACGAGCGTGCCGTCGGCCTGGACGGCGAAGACCGTGTCGGCGGCGTCGGCCCCGATTCCGGGGTTGGTCCCACCTCCGGCGTTTAGCCGGGCGGCTGCGATGGCGACGCGGATCGCGGCGACACCCGACGCGCCGACCGTGCGCACCGACTCGACCGGAAGGAGCGGGCCCGGGTAGATCGCGTCGACCGGTGCCGGCGTGAAGATCCGCCCGTCCGCGTAGACCACGACCACCGGAAGCTGCGCGAGGTGCGCGGCCGGGCCGATGAACCCGCCCTCAGTGGTGATCCGCAGCACGAGCTCCGCGCCGAGGGCGGGCGACGCGCTGGGAGATGGCGATGGCGACGCGGCCGGAGTCTGGAGTGGTGGGGTCGGCGTCGGCGACGCGCCGGATGAAGCGGCGGGCGCTGCGGAGCAGGCAGCAAGGAGACCGCCCACGGTGATGAGGGCCGCCATGGCGATGGCCGGGCTTCGGGTGGACACGGGACCTCCGTCGAGTGCTTCGTCCGGCGCGGGGATCGCGGCGCCGGTGGCTGCATCGACGCGCCGCGGGTACGCCGGGTTCCCACGGTTTCGCGGGCCCGCGCAACGTGCCAATCCCTGACGGGTGCTTCGGGCTCGCCGATGCGACCGCACCCGGGGCCGGGCGCCGCTACGCGCCTCCCGAGACGGCCGGGATGACGTGGACGGTGGAGCCCGGGTGGACGGGGGTATCGAGGTCGGCCAGGTCGCCGTCGACGAACACGTTGATGTGCTCGCGGATGGACGGGCCGGCGCGGATGAGGCGGTCGGCGATGCCGGGCGCGGCACGATCGAGCGCCGCGATGACCTCGCGCACCGACGATGCGTCGACCGCGACGGGCCGGGGCACGCCAGGGAACAGCGCGAGGAGGGCGCGGCTCAGCAGGACGTCCGCCATCGCGCGTGACCGCTCAGCGCTCGACGATCGCCACGTCCACCGAGGCGATCGGCGGAAGGTTCGCGGCGATCGCGGTCCACGTCTCGCCCTCGTCGGCGGAGCCGTAAAGCTGGCCGGTGGAGGTCCCGATGTACACGCCGGCCGGCTCGAGGTCGTCGACTGCCATCGCCTCGCGCAGCACCGAGATGTAGCCGTCTCGCGGTGGCAGGCCGCGGTCCAGGCGCACCCAGCTCGCTCCACGATCTCGCGTCCGCCAGACCGCCGGCTTTGCGTCGGGCGCGAACCGCCCCTTGTCGGCGCCGTTGAGCGGCATCACCCAGGCGGTTCCGGGGTCGCGCGGGTGGACGCCGATCGGGAAGCCGAAATCCGAGGGAAGCCCAGCGGTGATCTCCGTCCACGTGCCCCCGGCGTCGTCCGAGCGGTACACGCCGCAGTGGTTCTGCTGGTAGAGGGTCGCCGGCTCGCCCGCCGCCATGGCGAGCTTGTGGACGCACTGCCCGAACTCGGGCGCCGGCCCCGGGACGAAGTCGGCGCGGACGCCCCGGTTGCGGGTGTTCCAGGTCGCCCCGCCGTCGCGCGTCTCGAACACCCCCACGGCACTGATGCCGACCCACATATGTGCCGGGTCGGCTGGATCCGGGACGATCGTGTGGCAGATGAGGCCGCCGTTGCCCGGCTGCCAGTCCGGCCTGCTCGGGTGGGCCCGAAGGCCCTCGAGCTGGGTCCACGTCCGCCCGCCGTCGTCGCTCCGGAACAGGCCGGCCGGCTCGACGCCGGCATAGACCGCGCCGGAGGCCGCGGTCACGTTCCAGACGCGGGTGAGGTCTGGCCCCGCATCGCCATAGGTGAGGCCGGCCGACGAGTGCGTCCACGTCGCGCCCAGGTCCGCGCTCCGCCAGACCGCCGGCCCGAACCATGGCGAGCCGCCGCCGGCGAGGATCGCCCCGTCCGACGGATCGAGGCTGACGTCGTGGATCGAGAAGCCCTCGCAGAACGGCCCGCGGATCGACCAGTTCCGACGCGCGGCGTCGCCGTCGAGGATGAAGGCGCCCTTTCGGGTCCCGACCAGGAGAACCGCACCACGCGACATCGCTCTACCCCCGTTGGCCTGTGTCGGCGCCTAGGGTAGCCTTGGACCCGCGGGACGGCACCGGCCATCGCGTCCCACGCATCGCCGAATCGGCAAGGAGGGGGCATGAACCTGAATAGCATCCTGATCGGGTCCGAGGATCCGCAGCGCCTGGCGGCGTACTACACGGGGCTCTTCGGCGAGCCGGAGTGGCATGAGGGCCCGTACACGGGGTGGCGGATCGGCACCGGCGGAGTGCTCGTCGGGCCCCACGACGCCGTCAAGGGCGCGAACACGGAGCCGGGCCGCATCATCTGGAACGTCGAGAGCGACGACGTCGCCGGCGACTTCGAGCGCCTCAAGGCTGCCGGTGCTCTCGTCGTCAAGGAGCCGTACAAGCCGAGCGAGACCTCGCCAGCGCTGATCGCGACCTTCTCTGATCCCGACGGCAACTACTTCCAGCTCGTCAGCCCGATGTAGTCACCTGGGCGCCGCGGCGGGCCGACGAACCTGCGCGGCCCACCCGGTCAGGCCCGGAGCTCGGGCAGGCTGGCTGCCGCCACCGCCTGGCCATGCCGCTTCTCCCGTTCGGAGACGGTGTGGAAGGTCAGGGCGGCAGCGGCCCCGGGGTCCTCGGCCTGCATCGCCTCGCGAGCGCGGCGGGTGATGATGTCGCCGCCCGCGCCGGTCATCACCCGCCCGAGCAGCAGGAGATGGTCGAAGTCGTAGAAGTCGCGGTACTCCAGGAGCGCGTAGCCGAGGTACGTCCCGATCGTCTCGTAGACGCGCGCAGCGCGCGCGTCGCCCCGGGACATCAGCTCCTGCAGGCGCACGAGGCGCTCGGGCAGGGAGACGCCGGGCTCGACCTCGATCCCCGCCGGGGCCAGGAGCCTCCCGGCGGCCTGCTGGGAGAGGTACTGGACGCCGCAGCCGCGGTCCCCTGACCACTCGTCGACGGGGGCGGTGGGCGCGTAGTCGATTGGCGCAAACGCCAGCTCGTCGAGCCGCGACGTCAGGGCGCCCGCGCGGGTGACATACCCGGCCGCCTCGCTCGAGCCCATGGCCACGCCGAGCAGCCCTCCAACGCCGGAGAGCATCGCCCCCGCGAGCGCCGTCACCTCGCCGTCGTTGACGACGACGAACGGGATCCCATTCCAGTCCCGCTGGAGCTCGCCGAACAGGCCGCGGATCCGCCGGTCGAAGAGGTCGCGGGGGACGGACCGGAACAGCGATGCCACACGGATCTCGCCGTTGACGTAGACGCCCGCCGCGCTCCCGCCGATGGCGTCGACTCGCGGGAGGTGCGCCGCGGCGCGCCGAAGCGAGTCATTGACCTGGTCGAAGTGCCACTGCGGGTCGGCATGGCTGGCGGGATCCCAGGCCGTCTCCTCGCTGAACACGACGGTGCCATCGATCACCGCGGCGGCCTTCCGGTCGCTTGCCCCGAGGTCGAAGCCGATGCGGCAGCCGTCGAGGTGCCGGCCAAGAAGCGACGCCGCCTCAGCGGAGGAAGGGAAGTCGCGGCGATCCGCGTCCACGACCTCGAGCTGGCTCAGGTAGACCTCGCCGCCCAGGATGCGCGCATCGAACTGGCCCGTCGGGTCGGCCTGGTAGTGGCGGCGCAGCGATGCAACGAGCGCGGGCGGCCCGTCGACCCAGATGCGGCTGCCGCCATGCGACCAGAGCATCGACTTGAGCAGGCGTTCGCAGAACGCGTAGCTCGCCACGACATCCGGGTGAGCATCCTCGAAGACGAACGCATCGCGGGCGAGGACCGAGCCGCCCGGCTGCTCGACGGCGAGGGCGACCGACCGGCCGCCACCCGAGTCGCGGACTGCGGCTTCGAGCGCACGCCGTGCCAGCACCGCGGGGCGGAACGCCGGGTCGAGCGGGGGCGCAACGCGCGGCGCCACGAGGAATCGGGTGGCCGCGCCACCACCTCCACCACGGGCGCCGGTCCCGTCGAGAGCCATGATCGATCGTCCTCAGCCATGCCGAGCAGTGTGACCGGCCGGATGCCCCGTCGGAGCGTCGGCGGAAGCGGTGCGGCCGGCCCCGATGCTACGCCCCGTGACACGGCTCCGGGTTGCGAGGCGTGGAGACTCTGCACGCGATGCCCGCTGGCCGACCGGTGGATAGCGTGGATCCGGCCGGGTCCGCCACCTACGTATCCGGCAGCCCGAGCCGGGTCCGGACCGCTCCGACCGTCACGGGTTCGTCGTAGCGCCATTCGACGAGCCTGACACCGGCCCGCAGGCAGGCGTCGCGCTTGCGCTCGTCGAGCTCGCGGCGGCCGGCCAGCCCCGCCTCGCCGCCCCAGTGCTCGAGCGCCACGTAGTGCTGCTCGCCCTGGTACTCGATGGCGACCTCGAGCGACGGCATAAGGATGTCGAGGGACTGGCCGCCACCGAGCCAGGGCGGGCGGGCCTGCCGAACGATCTCGACATCGGGCAGCGCCGCCTCGATGCAGCGCACGAGATGGATCTCGCTGACCCAGCCCTCGCCGCGCGCCGGGAGGCCCATCTCCGCGCGATAGCGCGCCTCCATCTCGGCGAAGAACTCGGCCTGGTCGCGCTCGTCGAACCACTCCTCGGCGTCCCGGCCCGGGGCGACCTGGCCTCCGGCCACCGACGCCGGATCGTCTCGCCACCAGCCGTCGGGCGGGTCGGATCCGAACCTGGCGACAAACCGCTCGTGCCACCAGCCGCGCCCGTCACGCGCACAGAGGGCGGCGATCCCGTCCCGGTGCCGGTCCAAGAAGGTCGGGCTCTGCGACCGTGGACCGCCCCGGGCGCGCTCACGCCGCGCAAGGTCGGCCGCCGGCGGGCTCAGCTCGATTCCCGCTGCCTCCTGCGCGCGGCGCAGGCTGGAGGCGAGCGGGTCAAGCGCCGCCCGGCGCGCATTGGGAGGGACCTCTTCCTCCTCGAGGCGCTCGTCCAGGGCGGCGTGCGCTTCCAGGGCCGCGGCGTGCCACCGGTCGACGGCCGTGAAGCGTTCCCCGTCGATCTCCGCCGCCAAGGCGAGGTGTTCGAGCGCCTGCAGGTGGGCCAGTCTGGCGAGGATCAGGTCGCCGGTCGACCGCGGGTCGACGGCAGCCACGAGCGCGGCGGCGCGTTCCAGTTCCGTCCCGTGATCGCCCGCATCACACGCGTCACGCCGGGCCCGGTCGAGCCGATCGAACGCCTGCCGTCGAGGATCGGCCGCCATCGCGGGAGGATAGGCCTCGCACAATGATCGTGGTCGGGGCGGTGGGATTCGAACCCACGACCTCGTGCTCCCAAAGCACGTGCGCTGCCGCTGCGCTACACCCCGACGGATTCGTGCTCGCGAAACGCATGTGCTTGCGAGCGACGTGGTGAAGCGTAGCCTACACCGCTCCAATCCCATGAACCCATCGCCGCCGGATCGGCGGGCTGGGTGCGGACCAGATCGACTCGTTCTCCGTGCCCGTCCGGCCGTCCCGCTTGATCAGGGGAATCAGCGCGGCCAGTGCTGTCGCATCCCCCTCGGCATCTGCTGTACCTGCCCGAGGAGCTGTGCGGAGGCATCGACATGCGTTAGGCGTCCCACGAGGCTGCAACCTCGAGAGCCGACCGCCTTGCCGTGCCAGACGACCATCGAGGGCCCCATCGGCGGGGCCCTCGATAGCGACATCGAGAACCGACAGGGCGACGGCCCTCGGGTGCAGGTCTCTCGATGCGCAACAGGATCTCGGCACTCGTAACTCCCGATCCCCCCTCAGTGGCCGCCACCAAACCAGTACCACCCGTCCCAATACCACGGGTTGAACTGAGCGGTCGTCGTGACCTTCACGATGAGATGGAACTGGGCCAGGCGTCCCGTCCCCCTATTGAAGGTGCATCTCGCCGGAAGGGACGGATCACCGTAGCCGACGAGGCTCCCGATGGCGCAATGGCCCGTGGCAGTCCCGTTCTTGACGGTGATGACGGCCGTAAGGTGGTTGGCATCCGGGCCGCTGTAGGTGATCTCGGTTCCCGCCGGGATCGCCTTGAAGCTGGAGGATGTGACAACACAGTGCGTCGCGGTGTCGCACACCTTTTCCAGATGGAATGCCGGCGAGGCCGCCGAGACCGACGGGACGA
Source organism: Chloroflexota bacterium (assembly GCA_017881985.1). Classification (GTDB taxonomy): domain Bacteria; phylum Chloroflexota; class Limnocylindria; order Limnocylindrales; family CSP1-4; genus CTSoil-043. The sequence goes on from JADGQH010000049.1 coordinate 7,723, forward strand.
GGGCGATGAGTGCCACGATCGTGCCGGCCATCACCATTACCCTGCGGAGTGAACGCATCTCTGACCCCTTCTCCTCTTCCTGATTCGTCGAGGCCGCACGGCGTGCCTCGCTGACCAGAGGACTGTCCCGCCGCAAAGGGCGCACACACGACGGGACCTGTCACACGAAGACCGGTATTTCGTCACCGGTCGGCTGTCCGGTTCCGGACATCGAAGTCACGAGACGCCGACCACGGATCCAGGCGGCCCTCCACCAATCCCCGTTTCCCCGTAGCCGCGGGCCCTGCCCCCGCGTACCGTTCGCGGCATGCTCACGTGTCCCGCCTGCGGGAGGACGAGCCCGGCGGAGGCGTCGTTCTGCATGGGCTGCGGGGTACCGCTCGGGGCGACGGCCTCCTCGCGCGAGGTGCGCAAGACGGTCACGGCCCTCTTCTGCGACCTCGTGGAGAGCACGACCCTCGGCGAGACCCACGACCCCGAGGTCCTGCGGCCCTTCCTCGAGCAGTACTTCGCCGTGGCCCGGGGAGCGGTCGAGCGCCACGGCGGACGGGTCGAGAAGTTCATCGGGGACGCGGTCTCGGCAGTCTTCGGCCTCCCGGTCGCCCACGAGGACGATGCCCTGCGGGCGGTCCGGGCCGCGGTCGAGATCCAGGTACGCCTCGTCGAGCTCGCAGCGGGCTCAGCCTTCCCGGTCGCGGTCCGGATCGGGATCACCACGGGCGAGGTCCTCGTCCCCGGCGACGGGACGCCGCTCATCGGGGACGCCACGCGGACCATGCCGGGGCTGTTCGGCGTACCTGACCCGGACTATGCTCGCGTCGTGGCCACTGATCACCCCGAGCCTCCCACCGACGAGCCGGACCTGCCCGGTGGACCGCTCAACGCCGCATTCGGCGGCGGCCGCCGGCAGCACCTGCGCCTGGGCACGATCCTGTTCACGGAGGGGGACGCCTCCAACCGGGTAGTTCTCCTCGTTTCGGGTCGGGTAAAGGTCTCGTCCGTGTCTGAGGACGGCCGCGAGACGATTCTGGGGTTCCGCGGCGCCGGCGACGTGCTGGGCGAGCTGGCCGCAATCGACGGCAAGGATCACCTCGCGACCGTCACGGTTGTCCAGGAAGGGGAGGCGCTCGTCATCCCTGGCGAACGATTCGTCGCTGCACTGGCGGAGCAGCCGGGGCTTGCGCTGGTCCTGCTGCGTTCGATCGTGGGCCGGCTTCGCGACGCCGACCGAAAGCGGGCGGAGTTCACCGCGCTCGACGTGGTGGGACGAGTCGCCCACCGACTGGTGGAACTCGCGGAGCGGTACGGCGAACCGGCCGAGGACGGGATCAGGATCACCCTGCTCATCTCGCAACGGGAGCTGGCTGGCTGGGTCGGCTCCTCGCGGGAGGCAGTGAACAAGGCCCTCCGACAGCTCGAGCACCGCCGCCTCATCGCCGCAGAGCGGCGCCACCTCGTCGTGCTGGACCTCGACGGACTACGCGGGCGCGTCAGCTAAGCGGCCGGGACTCCGGGCGGCCACACAATTGACAGCCGGCAAGAAGCCGGCGACCAGGTCTCCGGCTCCTCGACACGGTGGCTATCCGGCCCCCGGGGATGCGGGGCAACCCACCCAATGGCCGGTCTCGGCGGATTAGCTCACTTCCCGGAGCGGTAGTAGAAGCCGTCCCAGTGATAGGCGGTCGGCGATTCCGACGAACCGTGGATGACGGCATGGAAACCCGCCAGCGTCCCGGTTCCCTTCCAGAACGTGCACATGCCGATCCCGGTGTGGAGGTCGACCATGCAGTACCCGGTCGCGGTGTTCTTTGGGCTGGCCTTGATGATCACCGTGCTGCTCAGGAAGACCGAGCTGCTGATCACCGGGCCGTAGTAGACGACCCGGGTCCCCTTGGGAATCGCCGGGACGTTCGAGGCCGTGACCGTGCAGTACTCGCCGACCTTGCCGGTCATCGTGCCGGAGCAGTCCTTGACGATCGTCAGGGTGTGCGTGGCTGATGACGCCAGCACCGATGGGACGCTGACGGTGAGTGCTCCCGTGAGCGCGACGATCGTGCCGGCGACGGCGACGAGCCGGTGAAATGAACGCATGTGTGGCTCCTTCTCCTCGGTCGATTCGTCGAGGCCGAACGGCGTGCCTCGCGGACGAGAGGACTGTCCTGCTGCAGCGAGCGGGTGCGCGACGGGATTGGTCACAGCCGGAGAGGTAATTTGTCTCTCGTTAGCTTCCCAGGTCGAGCGATCCGTGCCTCCCACGTGGTCATTGCGACGGCGAACGACGCGGTGCGCGGCTAGTTGCCGATGGTGGGATACGGCGACCGTCTCGAGCGCCGCCAACAGCCCAACCGCCTTTCGGCACCCTCAGGTCAGGCTACGGGCCTGCAGACGTGTCCACCACGTGTCCGGATCCCGTCCACAATCCACGCCGACCGGCCGCTGGCCCCTTGAGTGCGGCCTCAACGGCCGCCTCCGCCGTGAGCCTGCGACCCTCCGCCCAGGCCGCGTCGACAGTCTCCCGATCCGGCCCTTCCCGGATCTGAGCGACTGCCGTTTCGTAGTCCTCGTGCTCGGTGCCCATCGCCTGCATCGGCGAGCCGGCGACTTCTCGGAGCGCCTCCGCGGCGCCCAGGAGCCGCGCCGCCCTGGATCCATACCCGCGAGCGATCGCGAGATACGCGAAGGACTCGAGCTGGTTGGCGAGTGCGCCGCGGTTGCCGAGGTGGAGCCATTCCCGGATCGTCTCGCCGTACAGGGCCTCGGCCTCGTCGAGGGTGCCCCCGTGGCGAACTGCGTGGGCGAGGTCGCTCTGGGCGATGACCTCGAAGCGGCGATCGCCGATGGCCCTGTACCCTGCGATTGCCTGCTCGAACCACGGCCTCGCGTCAGCAAGACCCGCGACATAGCTCGTGATCGCGCCCCTGGCGAGCGCCGCGAACGCGATCGTTGCTGGGTTGCCGGAGCGCCGCGCGGCGTCGGTCGCCTCCTCGACTCGAGCCATCGCGAGCGCCGGGTCGTCGTGGCGGGCGATCTCGGCGGCGACCCAATACACGTAGACGAGGGACCACCAGTCACCCTGTCGCGCGGCCACGTCCCTGAGCGCCTCTGCCGCCCGATCCACACCGTCAAGCTGGCTGGAGAAGACCGCCACGAGGAATGCGGCAGAAAGGGCGAGGCTGAGTGCGCGCTCGTCGCCCGTCCTGCGGGCGAGCACGAGCGCCTCGTCCGCCCAGTCACGCGCGACGATCGCATCCGCCCACAGCGCATGTGCCTGCGCGGCCGTCGCCAGGGTTCGGGCGAGCACGATCGAGCGCTCGAGTCCCACTGGGGATCCTTCGGCTGGCAGCAGCAAGCGTGCCAGGTCGACGGCCTGATCGAGGCGTTCGAGGCCCTCGGACCCGACGGAACGCAGCCGCCAGTACGAGCGCATCGAGAGGCTCATCTCGATAGCGGCCCCTGCGTCCGAATCGAATGCCCACCCGAGAGCTGCCCGCAAATTCTCCGCCTCGGGATCGAGTCGCTGGAGCCAGGCAACCATGTCGGGCCCCTCCAGGGCTGATTCGGCTTCGGCCGCCAGGTTCGAATAGTGGGCGAGGTGGCGCCCGAGAGCCCCTTCCGCTTCGTCGCTTTCGACGAGCTTGGCATTGGCGTACTGGCGGATCGTTTCGAGCATCCCGTAGCGCGTTGGCCCGGACCGATCCAGGAACACCAGGGATCGCGCCACGAGCCTCCCCAGGGCGTCCAGCGCCTCGATGGCGTCGCTGCTGTTGGTTACGGCGGTGGCCGCGTCGAGGGTCCAGCCGCCGACGAAGACAGACAGGCACCGCAGGCACCGTCGATCGGAATCGGTAAGCAGGTCCCAACTCCAGTCGATGGCCGCCTGGAGGGTCTGTTGACGGGGGACGGCCGCACGACCACCGCCGGTAAGGAGGCGGAAGCGATCGCCGAGTCTGGCGGCGATCTCCTTCGCCGACATCACGGCCACGCGGGCCGACGCGAGCTCGAGCGCCAGGGGGATGCCGTCGAGCCTCCGACAGATCTGCACGACCGCACTCACGTTCGAGCTATCAAGTCCGAACGCCGGGAGCACAGCTCTGGCGCGGTCAACGAATAGGCGGACTGCCTCGACCCTGCCGATCTGCGCGATTCCTGATTCGTCGACCGCGCTGCGCGGGTCGAGCGCGTCCGGGAGCTCCAACGACGGAACCGTGAAGATCGTTTCGCCCCCGATGCCGAGAGGCTCACGACTGGACGCAAGTATCTGCAGGGTTGGGCACGACTCGAGGAGGCGTTGGGCCAGCTCCGACGCCGCATCGATGACGTGCTCGCAGTTGTCCAGGAGCAGGAGGATGTCCTTCGCCCGAAGGAAGTCGACGAGCGCGTCGCTGATCGGCCGGCCCGGTTCCTGCTCGACGCCGAGTGCCCGTGCTACCTCGGCCTGGACAAGGCCAGGGCCCGTGATTGGGGCGAGCTCAACGAAGCACGCACCGTGGCGGCGCAGGCGGGCAACGGGCCCGGCCGCCTGGATCATCATCCGCGTCTTGCCGATGCCGCCGACGCCGACGAGCGTCACGAGTCGGTCGGCCTGAAGCATGGCCGTGACCTCCGCGAGCTCGCGCTCGCGGCCGACGAAGGTCGTCAATTGGGCGGGAAGCGGCGTCCGGGGCGTCGTGCTCGAACGGAGCGGTGGGAAGTCCGACGCAAGTCCCTCGATCATCAGCTGGTAGATGCGCTCCGGCTCCGCGAGCCCCCTCAGGTCGTGCTGCCCGAGGTCCATCGCGCCGACGCCGGGCGGCAGATCCTGGGCCGACGCCGCTCGGCTGGCTTCCGATAACAGGACCTGGCCGCCGTGGGCTGCCGCGGCGATACGTGCAGCCCGATGGATATCGAGGCCGACGTATCCATCCCCGCCGGCGATCCCCTGCCCAGTGTGGAGGCCCATCCGCACGCGAACCTCGGCGCCTGCAGGCCACGTCGCCGCGGCGAGGGCGCGCTGCGCGTCGATCGCTGCAGCGACGGCGGACACAGCGTCCTGGAAGACGAGAAGAAACGAATCGCCTGCGGTGCCCGCGTCCACTCCGTGGTGGGCCGCCACGGCGTCACGGATCAGCTGGTTGTGGTGTTCGAGGACGTCGCGGAAGGCCCTCGGCCCGATCTTCGCGACGAGCGGCGTGGAGCCCTCGATGTCCGTGAACAGGAATGTGACGGTCCCCACGGGCAGATCGCGCTTCAGCTCGCGCATGTCGGCTGAACCTTACTGCGCCGGTCGAAGCCGGAGCCCACGCGTCACGTGAAGCGGTCGAACCTGGCCGAAAAGGAATCGGTTACGGAGATCGGATCCGGCGCGCTTCGTGCAGGCGTCGCCCGTGTGGCGCTGCTCGGAACGTTCATGACGCTGCCAGGTTCCTATCCGACACCGCTCTCGTGCCGGAGCTCGCTCGCCGCCGCGTGACCGATCTCGTTCGTGCCGGATGTCACGAAATCGGGTCGAGCGTACGCCGGTCCCGGGTAGCGATCGAAGCCCTCGCCGTCCCATCCGCTGGCCCGGCGATCGCGTCGCGTGCGTCCCCGCGATCCCTCCACATCTCGACCACCAGCCATGCCGCGATCACGGCGAGGAGGACGTTCCGGACGATCAGGGCCGCGATCACCGGCGTCTCGAGGCGCAACAGCCCCGTGTAGTCGGTCGTGTAGATCGCGGTGGAGAGTGCCGTGACGGCGAGCAGCAGCCAGCGCATCCGGACCGGAAGGACGATCGCGAAGGGCAGCAGCCAGATGATGTACTGCACGGACAGCACCTTGCTGCCCACGAGGAGCACCGCGACCGCCGCGGCCGACGCGAGTCCGACGCTCGCGGTCGGCACGCGACCAAGCCGGGCGTAGTCCCGCCGGAAGCGTATCGCCGCGACGGCGGTGACGATGCCGAGCAGCGCCGCCAGGACGATCGGCGAGGCGGCCACCAGCAGGTCGGAACCGGGTGCCCGCAGCTGAATCGACCCGAACGCGTAACCGACGTCAACGACCTGGCCCACCAGCGCGTGGAGCCCCAGGAACAGCCCGGCCCCAAGGCTCTCGATCTGCAGGCCGCGATCCTGCTGGTAGACAAGCCACTGGAGCGAGGCGGGGCCGGCGAGCGCCCACGCCGCCGCCATGACGATCCCGACGACCGAGGCGCAGCCGACCAGGAGCCGACCGAACGCGGCGCGGTCACGCCCGGCGAGCGCATACGCGCCAAGGACGGGCAGGAGGGCGAGCGGGTAGAGCTTGAGCATCGTCCCCAGCCCGAGTGCGACACCCGCGCTGCCGGGGCACCGGTCCACCACCAGGACCGCGACAAGCACGCACAGGACCGGCCAGAGGTCATAGCGAAGCGCGACGGACGCCCACGCGAGGCCGACCAGCACCGCCCAGAGCACCAGCGTGGAGCGCGACCTTCCGGTCGCCTGGAAGAGCAGCCAGCCGGCGGCGACGGCCAACGCTCCCTGGACGGCGACGAACCGCCAGATGTAGCCGAGATCGTCGATCCCGCCCGCCGGCGCTGCCAGGAGGGGCACGGTCATCGGCACGAGTGCGAGCGGCGGGTACTCCACCCTGAAGTCGAGGTACGGGATCGATCCCACCAGCACCTGGAGGCCGTACCGGCGGTAGACGGAAAGGTCGCTCGCGAAGATGAGGCGGGTCTGCTCCGAGGTCAGTCCGACGATCAGCACGAGCAGGACGAGCGGCGCGAGCGCCAGCACGACGGCCGGAGCACGACGCGGATCGAAGCGGGTCACGATGGCGCGCACACCTACATGTTCGCTCGCTCGGGGTCAGGCAATCCAGGAGGCGCCGGCGTTCGCCCCAAGGAGACTGGACGGCGTGGGCTGCGAGCCTCGCGAAGTAGACGAGACCGAAGGCCGCGGCGCCGGCAGCAGGCATGCGATCGCGGCGATCGCGATCGGGAATGGCCGCGTCTGGCCGAGGTGGTGCATTGTTCGGTCCCTGGCCGGACCGGCGTCAAGGATTCGCCGGCCACGTGCATTCGACCGTTCAACGGTCACCGCCGCGACGGTCGGGGCCGGGCCGGATCACGAAGACAGGACTGCGCGCGCCGAGCTGTTCAAACATTGGCTACCCGGCTATCGTCGAGAAGGTTCAGGAGACGTGAAGAATCTGACGCTGTCCGGGCTCGGCCTGCTGCTGGTCATGCTCGCCGCCGCGTGCGCAGCGCCGTTGCCGACCGCGACGCCCTCTGCAACACTCCCGGCCGCTCCCACACCGACCGCAGGGTCCACCGCCTCGACCACGCCTGCGGCCCCGCCCTCGCAGACCGCGACGCCCGGACCTTCGGTCCACCCCACGCCGACCGCGACGACGCCCTGTCAGCCCGGCTGCGTCCAGGGCGCCGCGACCTTTGTGACGCACGGGTCGCGCGCCACCAAGGAGATCGCGCTCACATTCGACGACGGCTTCAACGTCCCCGCCTGCATCTCGATCGTCAACACGCTGCTCGCGATGCACGCGACG
>JADGQH010000243.1 GCA_017881985.1 Chloroflexota bacterium
TCGGCTACAGCCGCGACCAGCTCGTCGGCCAGCCGGTAACGAACATCATCCCGGAGGGCTTCGCCGAGCGAATCATTGCCGACCACCTGCGTTCCACGGCCGACGCCCTGGCCCAGCAGATCGGCACCGGGATCGAGCTCGTGGCGCTGCGCAAGGACGGCACCGAGTTCCCGATCGAGATCATGCTCAGCCCGCTCGAGAGCGCCGAGGGCATCCTCGTCACCGCGGCCATCCGCGACATCACCCTGCGCCGAGAGGCGGAGGAGGAGGTCCGTGCCCTCAACGCCGAGCTGGAGGAGCGTGTGCGCGCTCGTACCGCCGCGCTCGCAGCGGCCAACGCGGAGCTCGAGGCGTTCAGCTTCTCAGTCAGCCACGACCTGCGGGCGCCGCTGCGCTCGATCGACGCCTTCAGCCAGATCCTCCTCAACGAGTACGCCGCCCCGCTCGACGCGGAAGGCCGGCGCATCCTCGGGATCGTCCTGCGCAACGTGAAGCAGATGGGGACCCTGATCGACGACCTGCTCGCCTTCTCGCGCGTGTCCCGGGCGGGCCTCGAGCATCGCCCGGTCGACATGGCCCACCTGGCCCAGGGCGTCGTCGAGGAGCTGCGCGCGGCCTCGCCGGAGCGCGAGATTGCCATCGACCTGGGCCCGCTCACGGACGTCCCGGGCGACACCGGGCTTCTGCGCCAGGTCTGGGTCAACCTGCTGGGCAACGCGGTCAAGTTCAGCGCGCCGGTGGAGGCGCCCCGAATCCAGGTGCGCTCGGATCGGATCGATGGCGAGTGCCGCTACACGGTCCGCGACAACGGGGTCGGGTTCGACCCTACCTACGCCGACAAGCTCTTCCAGCCCTTCTCGCGCCTTCACCCGACAGCCGAATTCGAGGGCACTGGGATCGGGCTCGCGATCGTGGCCCGCATCGTGACGCGCCACGGCGGCCGCGTCTGGGCTGAGGGATCGCCGCACGGAGGCGCCACCTTTGGGTTCGCACTTCCCACCAGGACGGAGGCAGCATGAGCGCAGCACCGATCGAGATCCTGCTCGTCGAGGACAACCCCGACGACGTGGAGCTGACCCTGCGGGCACTGCGTGAGCACAACCTCGCCAACCGGGTCAAGGTCGTGTCCGACGGCGTCGAGGCGCTCGAGTACCTGCGCCCGGACGACGCGCAAGACCCGCCGGTCGACGGCTACCCGAAGCTTGTCCTGCTCGACCTCAAGCTGCCCCGGATCGGTGGCCTGGAGGTCTTGCGCCGGCTCAAGGCCTCGGAGCGGACGCGCCTGATCCCGGTGGTGGTACTGACCTCGTCGCGCGAAGAGAGCGACCTCGTTGCGAGCTACCGGTACGGCGCGAACAGCTACATCGTCAAGCCTGTGGATTTCGAGCAGTTCATCCGCGCGGTCAGCCAGCTCGGCCTGTACTGGGTGCTCATGAACGAGGTCCCGGGATGACCGAACCCAAGCCGCCGCCGCTGCGGGTCCTGCTCGTCGAGGACAGCCCCGACGACGCCGAGCTCGTGGCCCGCGCCCTGCGCGACGGCGGCCTCGAAATCGACGCCCGGGTGGTGGCCTCCGAGGCCGAGCTCCTCGCCGCGCTCCCCGCGTTTGACCCCGAGGTCGTCCTCTCCGACTGGAACCTGCCCGGCTACTCGGGCGAGGCAGCGGTGGCGGCGATCCACGCATGGGACCCCGTGACCCCAGTGATCCTCGTGTCGGGCACCGCCAGCGAGGAGCTCGTCGTCAAGGCGCTCCATAGCGGCGCCACCGACTATGTCCTCAAGCGCCACCTCGAAGCGCTTGTCCCCGCCGTGCGGCGAGCGCTCGCCGAGGGCACCGCGGCGCGCGAGCGGATCCGGCTCCAGGCCGAGCTCGAGGCATCGCAGGCTGCCATGCGCGGCTCGCTCGACGCCATGTCGGACCCATTCCTGATCTGCTCGGCTGAGCGGGACGCGGCGGGGACGATCGTCGACTTCCGGGTCGCCTTCGCCAATCGCGCGGCTGCCGCCTTCATGCATCGCGCCCAGGACACGGTCATCGGCGCGTCGATCCCGCGCCAGATGCTCTACCTGCGGGGAGTGCGCTTCTTCGACGCCTTCCGCGAGGTCACCGAGACCGGTCAGGGCTGGACCGAGGACGGCGTGGAGTACACGGTCCCGGGTCCCGATGGCGACACGCTCCACGGCCTCGTGAACATCCAGATCGCCCCGTTCGGCGACGGGTTCTTCGCGGTCTGGCGGGACGTGACCGAGAGCGAGCGCGTCAGCCGCGAACGCGAGCAGCTGGCTGTGGCGCTGGAGCAGACGAGCGACGGCATGGTGATCGTGAGCCGGGACGGCATCGTCACCTTCGCCAACCCGGCGTTCCTCTCGGGGCGAGGACTCGCGCTCGAGGACGTCCTTGGCAGGGACGCGCGCGCCATCGCGGGAGCGCTGTTTGGGCCGGCCGTCTCCGCGGACCTGCTCACGGCCATCCCGTCGGATGCGGGCTGGAGCCGCGATGTCGAGTATGTCGGACCGGATGGCGCCACTCGTCGGATCGAGGTCACGTCCACGCCGCTGCTCGACGCCGACTCGAAGGTGACGAGCTACATCGCCATGAGCCGGGACATCACCGAGCGCGAACAGGCGCGGATGGCCCTCGAGGCCTCGGAACAGCACCTGCGGACCGCGCTGGACACGATGCTCGACGGCGTTGCCATCTATCGCGCCGTCCGCGATGGGCAGGGCCGGATCGTCGATTTCCTGATCGAGTACGCGAACTCGGCGATCGGCACGCTCGGCGGGCCCACCGGGTCCCTGCAGATGGGCCGCAGTCTGCACGAGATGTTCCCGGCCAACTGGGCGAACGGGCTCTTCGACGAATATGTCCGCGTCGTCGAGACCGGCGTCCCCCTCGCGGCGGACGACGTCCCCTTCGTCGATCCGAACGCGGCCGGCGGACCGCTCGACCAGCGCCTGGACGTGCGCGCTGCGAAGCTCGGCGACGGCTTGGTCATCTCGATCCGCGATGCGGGCGTGCGCCATGGCGCCGAGCTCGAGCTACGCCGGCTGGCCACCGCGGTCGAGCAATCGGCCGAGGCGGTGGTGATCACGGATGCGGCCGGCGTGATCGAGTACGTCAACCCGGCCTTCGAGCGGAGCTCCGGCTACACTCGCGACGAGGTCATGGGCAAGAACCCGCGCATCCTCAAGAGCGGCGTCCAGAGCCCGGCCTTCTACGCCGCCATGTGGACGGCGCTCACGAGCGGGAGCTCGTTCGTCGGGGATTTGACGAACAAGCGCAAGGACGGCCGCCTCTTCCAGGAGGAGGCCGTCATCTCGCCGATCGTCGACGAGACCGGAACCACCACGAGCTACGTCGCCGTCAAGCGGGACGTGACCCGGGAACGGGCCTCGGAGGCCACGGTCCAGCGCCTGGCTCGCGAGCGTGCCCAGATCGCGGAGGCGATCGCGGACCTCCAGGTCCTTCCCAGCCCAGCGGAGACAGCCGCCGAGATCGTCCGACACGTCGTGCGGTTGGCCGGCATCACGACCGCCCGCATTGCGTACTTCACGCAGGCGGATCCGGCGATTCCGCTCGCGTTCGTCCGGGCGGATGGCCTCTCGTCACTACTCGCGCGGGTGCCACCCGCGCGCGGCCGGACGCTTCGGGAGCGCGCCGCGGAGGGGCCCTGGGTCGAAGCCTGGGTTGGGCATCCGTCGCACCCGTACGACCGGCTCTTCCGCGAGCTGGGCATCGTCGCCGCCGCCCACGCCCCCATCCGGCTCGGTGGCCAGGTGATCGGCCTCCTGAGCGTCGCGTCGGCGGAGGCGAACGCGCTCGACCAGCTCACCGAGACACTCCCCGCGCTGCTCGAGTTCGCCGGCGCGGCCAGCGGGCTCCTCGGGCCCGCGATCATCGACCTCACCGAGAGCGGCGAGATCCGGCTGCGGATCGCGAGGATCATCGGGGAGGCGGCCTTCCAGCCGGTCTTCCAGCCGATCGTCGACATCCCGTCGGGTGTCCGCGTCGGGTATGAGGCCCTGACGCGCTTCTCGAACGGGATCCGCCCGGACCTCGTCTTCGCGGACGCCCGTGCGGTGGGCCTCGAGTCCGAGCTGGAGATGGCGGCCCTCGCCGCTTCGATCAAGGCGGCGGCCGGGCTGCCGACCGACGCATGGCTGAGCCTCAACGTCTCGCCCGCCCTGGTGACCGGGGAAGGACGCCTCGCCCGACTCCTGCGGGCGGCGGACCGACCGCTCGTGCTGGAGGTGACCGAGCACGTCGTCGTTGCCGACTACGAAGCGCTCCGCACCGCGATCCACCTTCTCCGTCCCGAGGTGCGCGTTGCGGTCGACGACGCTGGGACCGGCATCGCCAATTTCGGGCATATCGTTGAACTTCGCCCGGCGTTCGTGAAGATCGACATCGGGCTCGTGCGCGGGATCGACTCGGACCTGACCCGGCAGGCCCTGATGGTCGGGCTTCTGCACTTCGCGACCGCCTCGGCCAGCCGGACGATCGCCGAGGGCGTCGAGACCGAGCTCGAGCTGGCGACGCTGCGCGCGCTCGGCGTGCCGCTCGCCCAGGGATACCTGCTGGGGCGTCCGGCACCGGTCGACGCGTGGGCGGAGCCGAGCGCGGTCGACGTCGAGGGCGCCACGCCCGACCCTGCAGCCGCTCGGCGTCGAACCGGCGCGGTGGCTCGAGCCGACGCAATGGCCAACCGCGTGAAGAACGCGGCGCTGCGAGATGGGGCAGCGGCCGATCGCCGGGCGAGTGCCGGGACGGAGGACCCGGGCGCGCTCTTGCGCGATGCGGCGGCGGAGATGCGGGACGATGTGGCTGACGCGCGCGATGCGATCGCGGATAGGCGGGATGAGGTTGCCGGCGAGCGCGACGGGATCGCGGACACCCGCGATGACGTGGCCGGCGAGCGCGACGGGATCGCGGGCGCGCGGGACACGATCTGACCGGGAGCGCGACGTCTCGCAAGGGCATGGGTCACGGTCCGACAGCCGA
>JADGQH010000244.1 GCA_017881985.1 Chloroflexota bacterium
ACACCGGGCGGCGCCCGTGTCGGGCCGGGGCGTCACGGGCCGGGTCGTCGCAGCGTGCGCCCTGCTGGTCGTCGGCGCCGGCGCGGCCCTCATCGGCTCACCGACGATCGGGCCCCTCGACGCGCCCACCCAGGCGACGCTCGCGCGGTTCCAGGCGTTCGCGCGCTCGGCGGATGTCGCGGAGCCGATGCTGCGGCACGAGCTCGCGGGCTTCCTCGCGGCGCGCGATTGGCCGGGGACCACGCCCCTCGGCGATCGCCAGCGACTGGACATCTTCTCCGTGCCCGGCAACATCCGCGCGCGGCTCGCGCTCGACCTCGATGTGCCCCTGACGCGGCTCATCGCGACCGACCCGACGCGGTTCGATCCCGGGCAGAGCGGGTCCTCGGTCGGCCAGGTCGTCCTGCACAGCGGCGGCGATCTCCCGGCATCGTCGTTCGCCGGCTACGAGATCGACGCCCCATCGGTGGCCGGGACGGTCCTCCTGGTCCCGCTTCTCCACGACGTCGCGAACGCGACGTGGGTCGTGCGGCTCGACACGACGGGCGGATCCCACTGGGGCGGGCAGTCGAAGCGCTGACGCCGATCGAGCGAGGCCGCGTCGTGGATCACCCTCTGGACTTCGGGGTCGCTTTCGCGCAAGGTATCGCGACGCGCCGCGTCCCTCTGACGGCGCCAGTGGGGGGTCCCGATCATGGCCACGTATGTCTCGCTGATCAACTGGACCGAGAAGGGGATCAAGGACTACAAGGACACGGTCACGCGGGCCGACGCCTCGAAGGGGCTGGCCGCACGGTTCGGCGGGAGCATGACGTCCATCTGGTGGACCATCGGGCCGTACGACCTGGTCGCGGTCACGGAGTTCCCGGACGAGGAATCGGCGACCGCCTTCGCGCTCGCGCTCGGCGCGGCCGGGAATGTCCGGACGACCACGATGCGCGCCTTCGATGCAGATGCGATGACGTCGATCGTAGCCCGGACGGGGTAGGCCGGCGGGGGCCACCCCGCTTGCTGATGGCTCGCATCTTCCCGAGGTGAAAGACGCCGTGCTCACCGATTCGCTGGTGGTTCCGACCGTCGCCGTGACCGACCTTGACCGCGCGAAACGATTCTTCACGGAGCAGGTGGGCCTGCCGCTGCTCGAGGAGACGCCGTTCTCCTTCCGCCTGGGGGCCGGGAAGGGGTCGCAGATCGGGGTCCGGCGCGGGCAGCCGAACGTCGGCCAGACGGTGGCCCACTTCGAGGTCGACGACATCGAGGCGATCATCGGCGACCTGACCTCGCGCGGGGTTTCCTTCGAGGAGTACGAGACGCCGAAGACGGTCAACTTCATCGCCCAGGTCGGCCCGGCTCGCGGAGCCTGGTTCGCAGACCCGGACGGCAACGTGTTCGGCCTGCGCGAGGGACCGGTTCCCGGCGCCGGCTAGGCCGAGCCGGACGCTCCGCCGCCGTTGCTGCGTTCGTGGCGGCGCCCCGGGACGGCTTACCTTCGCTGGCGCAGGAACGCGGCGCCCATGAGGTCCGGCCCGAGATGCGGACCGGTTGACGCCCCGATCAGGCCGACGGAGATGCGGTCCGGGTCGACGCCGCCGGGAATCCGCGCGAGGACCCGGTCGCAGAACGCCCGGATCTCGTCCGGCGTGCTGGTCGACGTGTGGAGGAAGGCGATCCGCTCGATCGGCGCCGCGGTGATGAGCTCGACGACGCGTTCGCGAGCCCTGGCCCGGGTCCGCGGCCGCTCGGCCATCACCACGAGCCCGTCGATCACGGTGATGATCGGCTTGACCGAGAGGAGCGTGCCGATTGCCGCGCGTGCCGGCGAGAGCCGTCCGCCCTTTCGGAGATAGTCGAGCGTGTCGACGGCGACGTAGAGGTCGACATCGCGAAGGCGGTCGCGGACGCGCGCCGCGATCTCGGCTCCCGACGCGCCGGCCGCCGCCATCTCGACCGCGAGCAGCGCCGGGATCCCGGTGGACATCGACGTCGATCCCGTGTCGATGACGTGGATCTCGCGATCCGGCAGCGCCTGGGCGGCCAGCGTGGCGCTCTGGAACGTGGCCGACAGCTTCGAGCCGATCGTCGGGCAGATGATCGCCTCGGCGCCCTCCGCGAAGCACGCCTCGAACGTCTCCCGGAACGTGCCCGGGGACGGGGCGGCGGTCGCCGGGAAGGGAGCGCCGGGCGCGAGCATCCGTGCCCAGAACTGCTCCGTGGTGAGGTCGACCCCGACCCGGAACTCGTCTGCTCCGAAGCGCACGAACAGCGGTACCACCCGGATCCCGGCGGCCGCGGCCGCACCGGGCGCCAGGTCGGCGGTGGAATCGGTGACGACGGCGATGCGTGCGATGAACTCCTCCTCGCTCCCCAGGCCCGACGATCTTACGATGGCGTCCACGCCGCGACCAGACGAATCGGGAGGCACCAGTGACGGGCATACAGCGGATCAGCTACGTCGCGCCGGACCAGGTCGACGACGACATGCGCGCCGAGCTCGAGCGGTGCGCTCGGTACGGCACTCCGCGCCCGGAGAGCCAATCGGTGCGTGCGCACGTCCCGGCCGTGTTCTGGTCCTTCGCGAACTCCTGGCAGGCCGTGTTTCGCGACGGCGTCTGCGACCACACGATCAAGGAGCTCTGCCGCGTCTACGTCTCGCGCACCGTGAAATGCGAGTACTGCGGCAACCAGCGCTCCGTCCAGGCCTCGGCGCAGGGCCTGACCGAGGGCAAGTACGACGAGCTCCTGAACTTCGAGACGTCGGGCGCGTACGACGAGCGGCAGAAGGCCGCCCTGGCGTACGCGGAGGCGATCACGTGGCGCCTCGATCCCGACGACGCGTTCTGGGAGCGGCTCTCCCGCCACTTCTCCGAGCCCGAGCTCGTCGAGCTCGGCTACTTCATCGCCCTCACGATGGGCCAGCAAAGCTGGCTGCGGCTTCTCAACATCGAGCACCACCAGGTGCTCGCGGGTGACAGCGGGTCGATG
The DNA here is from genome assembly GCA_017881985.1 of Chloroflexota bacterium. Taxonomy (GTDB): domain Bacteria; phylum Chloroflexota; class Limnocylindria; order Limnocylindrales; family CSP1-4; genus CTSoil-043. Next base: position 2,983 of record JADGQH010000244.1, read on the forward strand.
GCGCCGGGATTCGAGACCCCGGCGGCGCTCGCGGCCAGCACCGCGCGCGACGACTACTGGGCGAAGCGGTGACCAGCGACGAGCGGCCGCGGCAGCCGGGCCGCGTTGCCGACGCCCTGCTCGCCCGGGCGGCACAGCTCGACCGCGCGATGCGCGATCAAGGCCCCGCGGAGACGTACCTGTTCTGGGAGTTCGATCCACCGCTGCTCTCCGAGGTCGGCTACCGGCTGATCGAGTTCGACCGGGAGGCGCGGCGCGAGACGGGGCGTGGCAGCGACAAGGCAGAGGACCGCCCGCGGCCGCTCCGGATCGGCGAGGCGGGCTTCCGGGTGGTTGACGCGAGCCCGGGCTCGCTCGACCTGCTGGTCCAGGCGATCGGGGCCACCGAGCAGGTCCTCCGGTCCGACCCGGTCCAGTTCGTGATCCAGGTCATCGGGGCGATCCAGGCAGTCCGTGCGGTCCGCTCGTGGATCGGCCGGCGCGGGAAGGTGGAGGGGACGATTACCGCGGCGGACTGCAGGAAGATCCTCGCCGATGCCGGCGAGCAGTCGGTGGAGTGGGACGACCATGGGCCGAAGGTGACCGGCTCGGCGCGGGTCACGATCGTCCGGCAATACGCCGACGGTTCCTATGACCTCGTGACGGTGGAACCCGGGTCGGCACCGCCGGCGGGCATCTGAGCCACGTCTGCATCCACGGGGGGCGCGGGCCGGGCACCCCGGCGCGCATCTCGCGGCCGGGGTTCGGCGCCGCGCCATCGCGAGGGCCGGCTCAGCCGGCGTACATCAGCGATCCCGGCGTGGTGAGGAGCTCGCCGGACTCGAGCCACGTCTTCAGTCCGGAGAGGATCATCGGCCAGCCGCCGTAGAGCTGTTCGTTGGCGCCCTCGCGGAGCTGGTCATGCGTGACGGTCAGCCGGCACGAGTCGGGCGCGATGGGCTGGATCTCCCAGGTGATCCGTGACGTGCCTTCGGCTTTCACGTCATCGCCCCAGAGCGCGACCATGCTCTGGACGAGCCGGCGCGGCGGGTCCACCTCGAGATTCACGCCCTCGCCAAGCAGGGCACCGGTCGGCGTGACCTGCCGCATGGTGGACCCGACCGTGAAGTCGGACTCGATCCGCGCCCCGAAGTTGTAGCGACTGCGGATCTCGGGATCGGTGATCGCCTCCCAGAGGCGCTCCGGGGTCGTCTTGATGTAGATCTCGAACACCTTTTCCATGGGACGCTCCAATCTGCTCTTGAGGTCGCTGAGCGCACTCGCCCAGGGCTCGGCGTACTTGCTCACCCACCGGTCGTGGACGAGCCGGATCGGGACCGGGTTCAGGAAATGGAGCTTCTCGCGGCCGCGTCGCCGGGTGACGATCAGGCCGGCCTCCTCGAGCAATCGCAGGTGGCGCATCACGCCGAAGCGCGACATCGAGAAGCGCCCTTCGAGCGCGCTCAGCGTCTGCCCATCCTCGCGGAAGAGCTCGTCGAGCAGGCTCCGCCGGGTGGGATCGGCAAGGGCCTTGAACACCGGGTCCATGCCCGCCACAATACGTGATGAAATCATCACATGTCAAGCGACACCGGCCGACATGTGCGCCACAGCCGGTTGGTAAGTCCCTGACGTTGACGGACAAACAAGTCGGGGCAGAGTGCTCGATGAACCGCGTTGGAATTCGGCAGCAAGCAGAGGTTCCTTGATGCTTCTGGGTGCTGATCACCGGCCTTTGGGACCGAGCCGCGTGCTCAGAGTCAGCGCGGGGCCATCGAACAGCAGAAGCAGGAAGAACGAGCCGCCGAACCGCTCGCGGTGTGGCCGATTTCGCTTGCCCTCGTGCCGGCGGAGACCGAGAATCTCATCGATGGGCTCGAACGGCGCAGGTGGCGGGAGGTTGCGATGAAGGTCCGCGTGAAGTGGGTGTTCGGGCTCGCGCTCGTGGTCCTTGCCCTCGCCCTGGTCATCGCGGGGTTCTGGTATCTCGCGGTCCTCGCCCTGATCGGCGCGGCTGGCTGGCCGATCTCCGA
>JADGQH010000050.1 GCA_017881985.1 Chloroflexota bacterium
GAGACGCCGAGGCCATAGGCGAGGGCGGCATATCGCTCGATGTTCGGGTCGAAGGTGAGCATCTCGGCGAGCGAGGCAGGCGCCAGGACGTCGCCGCCGTAGAGCGCCCGGGCCCAGCGGGCGAGGTCGTCCGTCGTGGATGCGATCGATCCGGCGGCATAGGCGGCCGTGGCGACCGCCGTGAATGGCACCAGCGTGCTGCCGTCGCTGAGGTCCTTCGGCAGGATCTTCCCGGCGTACCCGACGAACATCTGGTTCGCGTGCGCCGGCGGCACGGCGGGCGCCGCCACTCCCTGGACGTACGTCGATGTGAGACCGAGTGGCGCGAAGAAGTCCTGTCGAACCTGGTCCGCCCACGGCGCGCCGCCCGCCAGCTCGGCGACCAGGCCGAGCAGGACGTAGTTCGTGTTCGAGTAGCCCCAGCCCTTGCCAGGCGCGAAGGCTGGCTTCGCCACAAAGGGCAGGACCTCATCAGGCGTCCAGGCGCGCCCCTTCGCGCGGTTCAGGGCCGCGTCGAACTTCGGGTTCTGGAAGAAGTCCGCGAGGCCGCTCGTGTGCTGAAGAAGCATGCGGAGCGTGATCCGGGCCGCGTTCGGGTAGTCCGGGAGCCATCGCGACAGGGGGTCGTCGATCGTGAGCCGTCCCTGGTCGGCGAGCCGGAGGATCAGGGCCGCGGTGAACGTCTTCGTCACGCTGCCGATGGCGAACGGCGTCTCGGGCGTCACCTTCGCATGGGTTGCCGCGACGGCGTCGCCGGCGACCCCCGTCCACGTCCGCCCATCCGCGAGGATCACGGTAGCGGCGATGCCCGGGATGACCATCGCCTTCCGGGCCGCCTCGAGCGCTCGCTGGAGCCTGGCCGCGGTTGCGGGATCCACGGGTGGTGCCGGCGACGGCGCGAGCGCCGTGATCGGGGACGGCCTCGAAGATGGCGACGGCTCCACCGCGGCCGCGGAGCCCGCCGGGGTTGCGGCCGGACCAGCAGCCAGGGCCGGCGTCGGCGTGGCTGCCGGCCCCGCCGCGCCGGCCGTTCCCGGGAACGCGCCCGGGACCAGGAGGAAGGCGCCGGCGACGCCCCCGACGACGAGGAGAAACGCGAGAACGACCCCGGCGAGAAACCGTCGGCGGCGTGGCCGGCGCGCCTGCATCGACCACGCTCGCGTCATCGGCCGGCCGGCTCCCGCCCGAAGATCTGTGCGAGCTCGAACGGCGGCGTCGCCTCCAGCTGGTCGTAGCGGCAGGTATCGGGGCCCCGGTCGGGGCGCCAGCGGACGAGGCGGGTCGCGTGCCGGAACCGGTCGCCCTGGAGGTGATCGTAGGCGACCTCGGCGACCCGCTCCACGCGCAGCGGCTCCCACGAGAGGTCCTTGCCGCGGTTCCAGCGCGACGTTGCACCCGGCATCCGTCGCCCATAGGCGGCCTCGGCCAGCTCGGGGGTCGCCCAGTCGCGCCACGGATGGCCATCGAGCGCACCGTCGCGCAGCGGCGCCAGCTCTTCCACGAGCTCACGGCGACGCACCGCGCTGAAGCCGCTTGCGACACCGACGTGATGGAGCGTGCCGGCGTCGTCGTGCAGGCCGATGATCAGCGACCCGACCCCGCTGCCGGCCTCGTCCTTGTGCCAGCGGAACCCGGCCACGGCCACGTCGGCAGTGCGGGCGTGCTTGACCTTGATCCAACCCCGCTTCCCGGGCTGGTATGGCCCATCGAGACGCTTCGCGATGACCCCGTCCAGACCCGCCCCTTCGAACCGATCGAACCAGTCCCGCGCGAGGGCCACGTCGCGCGTGAGCGGCGTCACATGGATCGCGGGCACGTCCGGGCGGATCCCGGCGGCGAGTGCCTCGCGGCGCTCGGAGAAGGCGCGGTCGCGCAGGTCGTCGTCACCGATCGCGAGCAGGTCCCAGGCGACGAAGCTCGCGGGCGTCTCGGCGGCCAGGAGGCGAACCCGTGACGCCGCCGGATGGATTCGAAGCAGGAGCGCGTCGAAGTCGAGCCCGTTCTCCCCCGCGATCACGACCTCCCCGTCGACCACGCCACGATCGGGAAGCGCGGCCAGCAGGGGCTCGATCAGCTCCGGGAAGTAGCGCTCGAGCGGCCGCATGTCGCGGCTCTGCATGACGACCTCGTCGCCGGCGCGGAAGACGATGCAGCGAAATCCGTCCCATTTCGGCTCGTAGGCCCAGCCGTCTCCCTCGGGGAGCGCCGCCTGTGGGGCGGCGAGCATCGGCTCGAGGGGCGGGACGAACGGCAGGCGCATCGCCCGATTATGCGGCGGGAGGCGCAGGTTATGGGCGGGGTGCTCAGGCCGGCTCGTAGGCGGGGTACTCGGGCCACCAGATCGACTCGTCGACCGCGGCCTCGGCGTCCGCGCGGCCCTGATCCCCTGCCGCGAGCGGCAGGCCGTCCACCGTCCCGAAGGACCGAACGACCTCCACGGCGATCTCGCGCGAGACGGAACGCAGGTCGCGGATGGGCGGGTAGAGGGCGCCTTCGGCGAGGCGCTCCGCCGTCACGAGCCCGGCCAGCGTGTGCGCGGCCACGAGGAACTGGGTGTCGCTCACCTGGCGAGCCCCGGCCACGATCGCGGCAAGCCCGACGCCGGGGAAGATGAAGGCGTTGTTCGCCTGCCCGATCAGCCGCGGCCGTCCGTCCACGATCACCGGGTCGAACGGGCTGCCCGTCGCGACGAGCGCGCGCCCGTCCGTCCAGGCCAGCACCTGGCTCGGGGTCGCCTCGGTGCGCGAGGTCGGATTCGAGAGCGGGAAGACGATCGGGTTCGGGCATCCCTCCGCCATCGCCCGGAGGACCGGCTCGGTGAACGTGCTCGGCGTGGCCGTGGTCCCGATCAGGATCGTGGGCCGCACCGCGCGAACGACCGAAAGCAGGTCGGCGCCGGTGGCGAGCCCGAACGCAGCCAGCTCCGCGGGGCCGAGCGCGAACTCGTGCTTGTCCGCGTCGAGCCCGGGCCGGTCCAGGCCAAGGAGGCCCTTCGAGTCGATGAGGGCGAGGGAGCGTCTGACCTCGTCCTCGGGTGCGCCCGCGGCGACGAGGGCGGCCCGCACGAGCCGCGCGATGCCGGTGGCCGCGGCCCCGGCGCCGAAGAAGACGAAGCGCTGGCCGCGCAGCGGCTGGCCGAGGTGGCGGAGCCCGGCCAGGATCCCGGCGACGATGACCGACGCCGTCCCCTGGATGTCGTCGTTGAACGAGGGCAGCACGTCCACGTAGCGATCCAGGATCCGGATCGCGGTGTGCTGCTTGAAGTCCTCCCACTGGAGGATCGCACGCGGAAAGACGGACTTGACGCCGGCGACGAACGCGTCGATGAACGCGTCGTAGGCCGGCCCCCGGAGGCGCGGGTGGCGCCAACCCGCATAGATCGGGTCGGCGAGGAGCGCCTCGTTGTCGGTCCCCACGTCGAGCGAGATCGGCAGGGTGAGCGCCGGGTAGATCCCGGCGCCGGCGGTGTAGATCGCCAGCTTGCCTACCGGGATTCCCATCCCGCCCGCGCCCTGGTCGCCAAGACCGAGGATCCGCTCGTTGTCCGTGACGACGACCAGCCGAACCTCCTGCTGCGCCGCGTTGCGGAGGAGCTCCGGGACGCGGCCGGTGTCCCCCGGCGTGATCCAAAGGCCGCGCGGGCGTCGGAGGATATGGCTGTACTCCTGGCAGGCCCGCCCGACGGTGGGCGTGTAGACGATCGGGAGGAACTCCTCCAGGTTCTCGGCCAGGAGCCGGTAGAAGAGGGTCTCGTTGCGATCCTGGAGGGCGGCGAGCCCGATGTAGCGCTCGAGCGCATCCTCCTTGCGCCGGACGTGCTCCAGCTCCAGGCCCAGCTGCTCCTCGAGCGTCAGGACGTGCGAGGGAAGCAATCCGTGCAACCCGAACCAGTCGCGCTCCTCGTGCGTGAACGCAGCGTCCTTGTTGTAGAGCGCGCGGCCAAGCAGCGAGCGACCCCGGAACGTGATGCGAAGCGGGCGGCGGGGGTCCGGCGCGCCCGGCAGAGAAGCGTGCGGGGCAGTCATCCGGGGAGCGTAGGCGGGCGCCCGACTCCCGCAGAGTGCCGTCTGCACCGAAGCCGCGCGGCGGGTGGCACGGTCGGTGACACGACCGCTGCCGCGCGGCCCGGCCCCAGCCTCAATGCGCCACGACGACGGTCGCCGCGGCGTGGGCGACCACGTGCCGGGAGACGCTGCCGCGGAAGGCGCGGTTGATCGGGGTGCCATCGCCGGACCCGATGACGATCGTGTCGAACCCGCCCTCCTCGGCGATCTGCTCGATCCGGCGCGCCGGGTCGCCGGACGGTTCCAGGACCTCGACGTTGATCCCCATCGCGGCAAGCAGCCGCTTCGCCTCCTGCAGCTCATGGGCACGAGCGCTGGCATCGCTCGACGCGTCGCCGGCCGGGCCGTCTCCGCAGTCGGGCACGACGCTCACCACGCTTATCGGCGCGTGGAATGCGCGGGCGAGCTCGCCCGCTGTCTCGAGGGCGCGCCGGGCAGGCTCTCCGCCGTCGTAGGCAAGGAGAATCTTCTTCATCGGCTCACTCCCATGGCGGGTCGACCGGAGGCGGTCGGCTCGCGTGCAGGGAATGGTCGCTCGGCGCATCGCGGGCCGGTAGACCGAATGGGCGCGATCACGGGGGCCGCTCGGATTGGCCCCAGGGCCATGGGGCAGGGTGATCAGGTGGGCGCCGCGCTCGCCTGGGTGGAGCCCGTCACCTTCTCGGCGTCGGTCAGGTCGCCCGCCAGGTACCGCTGGACCGTCGGGCCGAGGGCCCGCACGAGCGTCTCCGTCGAGACGGAGGCCAGCGGCTCGACGGCAACCACGTACCGCGCGATCGCGAGGCCGATGAGCTGCGAACCGGCCAGCGTGGCGCGGAGCGCCGCGTCCGGCCGGTCGATGGCCCGGGCGAGGGCCAGGAATGGGCCCTCGGCCAAGAGCTGGCGGAGCATCCCCGCGGCGACCGGGTCGGTGGACGCCGAGCGAACCCCCCCCAGCAGCAGCGACCGGACGGCGGGCGTATCCCAGAGCTCGAGGATGAAGCGGACGAACCGATCGCCGAGCTCCTCGCGGGGTCCGACGAGAAGCCGGCTGACCATCAGCGCCGGGTCGAACGGGAACTCCATCGCGGCGACGAACAGCTGCTGCTTGGACCCGAAGTAGTGATGAACGAGCGCCGGGTCGACCCCGGCCCGCAGCGCGATGCCGCGGATCGTCGCCGCCTCGAAACCGCGATCGCCGAAGGTCGTCCGTGCCGCGAGAAGGACGCGCGAGCGCGTATCGCTCGCGCCCGGCCGGCGGCCCGTCCGGCCGCGCGTCCGCGCCGCGCCGGTCACACCACGTCGCGGCGGATCGTGAGCGCCGCGATCGTGGCGAAGAAGGCAGCGACGATCCCGAGGACGGCCAGATCGAGCTGGAGGGCCGGCACGCCGAGGTCGGCGCCGCGGATGAAGACCTGGCGCAGCCCGTCCACCGCGTAGTTGAGCGGCATGATCGCGACGAGCGGTTGGAGGATCGACGGCAGGCTGCTCACCGGGAACAGGACGCCCGACAGGAGGAACTGCGGCGCGAGGACGATCGGGATGAACTGGATGATCTGGAGCTCCGTCCTGGCAAACGTCGAGAGGAAGATCCCGAGGCTCACGGCGCCGACCGCCAGGAGCACGACGACCAGGAACGCGAGAATCGGGCTGCCGCTCGCGGAGATGCCGAGGCCGATGGAGAAGGCGGGCAGCGGGCCGAGCGCACCGACATGCAGCGAGCCCAGGGCCCACAGCAGGAGCACCGCGACCTGGATCGTGGCGAACAGGCCGAACCCGAGCGTGTACCCGAGGACGACCTCTCCGCGCGTCACCGGCGTGGCCATCAGGCGCTCGAGCGTGCCGCCGGTGCGCTCGCGCAGGAAGCTCACCCCGGTGAGGATGTAGACGAAGAAGTAGGCGAAGAACGCGACGATCGCAGGCGCGAAGGTCGTGACCGGGTCGTCCGTCGGGGTCCCGTAGACCGTCGCATGGTTAACGGCCGGGATCGCCGTTCCGGTCGCCGCTGTGGCCGCGGCCAGGACGGACCGCTGGATCGCCGAGACCTGGGCCACGTCACCGGACGGGTCGAGGCCGTTCGTGATCACGGTGACGTCAAGCGAGCCGCCGGACGCGGCCCCTGGCCGAAGCACGATCCCGACCGACGCGGCCTTGTCCGCGATCGCCGCGCGGGCGGCCGCCTCGTCCGCGACGTCGCTGACCGTGGCGCCGTCGGTACGGAGGGCGGCTTCGAGTGCGTTGCCGACCGCCAGGCCGCGCGGGCCGGCGAGGTTGACGACGACCGCCGTGACCTGCGGCGCCTGGCTCTCGCGCAGGATGAACGTCACCAGCCCGGTGATGACGATCGGGGCGATGAAGAGCAGGGCGAGCGACGGGCGGTCGCGCCGGATCTCCGAGACGACCCGCCGAAAGAGGGCGACGATGCGACGGCGGCTCATCGGGTCACCTCGACGTTGCCGCCCAGGCGGAGGAACGCCTGCTCGAGGTCGGCGGTGCCGGCCTGCACCCGGATCTCCTGGCCGGTCCCGCGGGCGATGATCGTGCCGGAGCGGACGAACAGGAGCTCGTCGCAGCGGTCCGCCTCGTCCATGACGTGACTCGAGACGACGATCGTGGTCCCGGCGTCAGTCAACGCACGGAAGTGCGCCCAGAACTGGACTCGCAGGAGCGGATCGACCCCGACGGTCGGTTCGTCGAGGAACAGGACGGGCGGGCGGTGGATCAACGCGCACGCCAGCGAGAGCCGTCGGCGCTGGCCGCCCGAGAGTGTCCCGACGATCGACGATCGCCTGCCCGCGAGGTCGACGATGCCGAGCGCGTGCTCGACCGGCTCGCCCCCGTCGACGCCGTAGACGGCGCCGAAGAAGTGAAGGTTCTCGGAGACGGTCAGGGCCGTGTAGACGCCATCAGTCTGGGTCATGTATCCGATCCGGCCCAGGTTCGGGCGCGACGGCATCCTCGTGCCCAGCACCTCCGCCCAGCCCGCGGTCGGGACGGTGAGCCCCGTGAGGAGCCGGATCAGCGTGGTCTTGCCGGACCCGTTCGGTCCGAGGAGCCCGTAGATGCGGCCGGGCGCCAGGTCGAAGGTGACGTCGTCGACGGCGCGCAGCGTCCCGAACGACTTGACGAGGCCGTGCGCGCGGATCGCGGGCGGGGGGCCAGCGCCGTCCAGGTCCGGCTCGACATGCAACGCCATGGGCGTGTCACCTTCCCGTGCGTGCGGTCGCCGTCGGGCCGCTCGTTCACCGATCGCATAATTCTACAAACGATGAATTCCGTGTCAACACGGGGATACCCGCGATCGGTGGCATCCCGCCGCCGTGGCGACCCTGCCTGATCGCCGTGTGGGCGGCCGTGGTCGCGCGCGTTGCGCCGCGGTGGCATCCTGCGGGCGTGAGCGAGCCGCGGACATGACCGAGATGGCCGCCCGGTACGACCTCCGGGCGCGATCCTACGGGCGGTGCTGGGCGCCGGTCCTCGCGCCCGCGGCGCTCGCCCTGCTCGACGCGGTCGAGCCCGTGATCGCGAACGCGCCGGCCGCCCGGCTGCTGGACGCCGGGACGGGGTCCGGGACGCTCGCGATCGCGGCCGCACGTCGCTGGCCGCTCGTTCGCGTGGTCGGGCTGGACATCTCGGCCGGCATGCTCGCCCTCGCGCGAGCCGCCGCGGACGCCACCCTCGCGGCGGACGACCGGGTGCGGATCTCGCTCGTGGAGGGAAGCGTCGCCGCGCCGGAGGCAGCGGGCCTCGGGCTCGCCTCGATCGACGCGGCCGTCTCGTCGTTCGTGCTGCATCTCGTCCCGGACCGCGCTCCGGCGCTCGCCGGGCTCCGGAGCGTGCTCCGGCCGGGCGGCATGCTCGCGCTCGTGGTGTGGGCGGCGGAAGGCAAGCCATGGGCGATCGAGGCGGCATTCAATGCGGCCCTCGCCGAGACCGTGGCGCGCCGCGGCGTGCCGGCGCCAATCCCAGCGGGTGGGACACGCGCGGGCCCGATCGGCTCCGCTGTCACGGCGCGCGCCGAGCTTCTCGACGCCGGCTTCGCGGACGTGGAGGCGTGGGAGCCCGTGCTCCACCACCCGTTCGACCGGGCGGGGGCTCGGGCGCTCTTCGTCGAGTACGACCGGGCGGCCGATCTCGAGCAGCTCTCGCCGGTCGTCCGGACGGCCGTCCTGGCCGCGTTCGACGCAGCGCTGGAGGTCCTGCCGGACGCCGCGTTCACGTGGGACGCGCCGCTCGTGGCGGCTCGAGCGTTCCGACCGCGCGACGTCTGACGGGGCGACACGCCCGGCGAGGAGCCCGGCGTCGAAGCCGGCGGTCGACCTGGCGCGCCGCCTCCCAGCGGCACGGCGCGCCGCCGCGCGGAGAGGGGCTGCGCGGCTACTCGGCGGCGGCTTCGCCCTCGGCGGGCGCGGCGACCGGAGCCGCCTCGACCACTGCCTCCGGCTCGGCCTCGACGACGCGCGGGGCGAGGACGCGGAAGATCACCTCGTCCGGATCGTTCAGGATCGTCGCGCCGGCGGGGACCGGCAGGTCGCGAACCGCGATCACGGCGTCGAACGTCGTCAGCGTGGAGACGTCCACCTCGAGGAACTTGGGCAGGTGGTCCGGGCGGGCACGAACGCGGACGTGGTCGACGGCATGGATGAGCGTCCCACCCTCCTTGGTCACGGCCTCCGCCTCGCCGAAGCTGTGGACCACCACGTCGACGGTCATGTCCTCGGTCATCTTCACCCGGAACAGGTCCACGTGGAGCGGCGTGCGATTGACCCGGTGGAGCTGGACGCCGTTGATGACGACCGGCGTGGTCTTGGCGCCCTCGACCTGGAGGTCGATCAGCGCGTTCGCGCCGGCGCGGCGGCGGAGCTGCTCGAACTCATGGGCATCCACGGAGACGGACGTCGAATCGCCGTGCCCGAACACGACGGCCGGGATCCGGCCCGCCTTGCGCAGGTGGGACGTCGCCTTTCCCATCTCCGTACGGGGCAGGGCGGCAAGGGTGGGGCGGTCGGTGCTCACAGCGGGCCTCTCGGTTCGGACTGGTCGTTCTCGGGACGGGGCGGCGGCGCGGCCGAATGGGGCCGGGCGCCCGGTCGAAGGGTGAGGGTACCACGAGCCGAGCGTCGGGCTCCACAAGCTGGCTCCACGAGCGGAGCCGCCAGCCTTGCCGGTGTACGATCCGGCCGGCATGGCGAGCACCATCCTCATCGTCGAAGACGAGCACGCGGTCGCGCGTGGAATCCAGTACGCCCTCCAGCAGGAGGGCTACGAGGTCACCGTCGCCCGGTCCGGCGAGGAGGGCCTGGACTTCGCCACGCACCAGGCACCCGACCTCGTCGTGCTCGACGTTCGCCTGCCGGGCATGGACGGCTTCGAGGTCCTGCGCCGGATCCGCGCGACCGACGGCAAGATGCCGATCCTGGTCCTCACCGCGCGTGACGACGAGGTGGACAAGGTCATCGGCCTGGAGCTGGGGGCAGACGACTACCTGACCAAGCCGTTCGGGCTTCGCGAGCTGATGAGCCGGATCAAGGCACTGCTCCGGCGCGCGTACGGCGACTTCGCGGATGCGGGGGGCGGGCGCGTCCTGCGCCACGACGACCTCCTCATCGACCTCGAGCGACGGCGCGTCCAGCGCGCGGGCCGCAAGGTCAACCTCACGCCGACCGAGTTCGAGATCCTCCGCCATCTCGCGGCGCGTCCCGGGCGCGTCTACACGCGGAGCGAGCTGCTGGAGCTCCTGCGCGACTACGAGGCGCTCGACCAGGACGAGAAGACCATCAACGTCCACATCAGCCACCTTCGCGAGAAGATCGAGGACGACCCGTCCGCGCCGGTCTTCGTGCTGACCGTGCGGGGAGTCGGCTACGCGTTCGTCGAGCGCTGACGCAACGGCTGCAATCGGTCCCGCGGAGGCGCCCCGGCCCGGGCTTCGTCGCATGGGTCGCCTCGTCCCACGATCCTTCCGGGCGCGTTTGACCCTGACCGTCGTCGCGCTGGTGGCGGCCGTCCTGCTGGTGGTGTCGGCCATCGTCGTCAACCGGCTCGACGCGTACTTCGCGGAGCAGGAGGAAGGCGCGCTCACGGCACGGGCCCTCGAGGTCGGGAGCATCGTTGCCGTCGTGGCAGTTCCGGCCTCGGGGGTGGACCCCGTGGTCGAGGCCGGCAACACGCTCAACGCGACGGTTGCCGATCGTGTCAGCGCCGCCTCGTTCCTCAGCTTCCTGGCGAACGCGGTCGCGAAGGCCGACGTCACCGTGGAGATCGGCGGCGCAAGCCGGACGTCCTCCGGCACCGTGATCGTGACGGCGGCCCCCGGCGGAACGGCCAGGGCGGCCCTCACGGCGCCGCCGGAGGTGCGCGAGAGCCGCGAGACGCTTCGCGCGTCGGCGGTCTTCGGACCGGTCCAGAGCGGCGAGCTGTCGATCCCGTGGGGCGTCAAGGTGACGCTCTCGAACCCATACACGACGCGTGCATACACCCTGGCCACCGTCACCACGCTCCTCGCGGTCACGGTGCTGGGCGCGCTCCTCGCGGCGCTCGTGATGGGAGCCCTGATCGCAGGCCGCTTCACCCGCCCCCTGCGCAGGCTCAGCGAGGCGACGCACCGCTTCGGCGGCGGGGACCTCGCCAATCGCGTCCCGGCGGCCGACATCGGCACGGCGTATACCGAGGTGACCGACCTCGCCCGACAGTTCAACCTGATGGCGGGACGGCTCGAGGAATCGGTTGGCCTGGTCCGGCGCGACCGGGATCGAAGCCGTGAGTTCCTCGCCGACGTGAGCCACGAGCTTCGGACCCCGATCGCCGCGCTCCGGATGAACACGGAGCTCCTCCAGGGACAGGCTGGGGATGATTCCGCGACGCGTCGGGAGTTCCTCGAGTCCAGCCGCGTTCAGCTGGAGCGCCTCGACTGGCTGGCCCAGAACCTGCTCGACCTCTCGAAGCTCGAATCGGGGCTGCTCGCCCTGGACCTTCGCCCCGACGACCTCCGGACCACCGTGGAGTCGGCCGTGGAGCAGGCCGAGGCGGCGGCTCGACGGCGCGAGGTGGGGCTGTCCCTGGAGCTGCCCGAATCTCCCCTTCGGATTCGCCACGACCCGCAGAGGATCGGGCAGGTGGTCGGGAACCTCGTGGGCAACGCCCTCAAGTTCACGCCGCGCGGCGGCCACGTGCTGGTCGCGCTGCGACCGCACCGGGACGGCGCCCAGCTCGAGGTCGCGGACACGGGTGTCGGGATCGATGCCGCCGAGCTGCCCCACATCTTCGAGCGCTTCTATCGGGGTTCGAGCGCCAACGAGGCGCGTGGAAGCGGGAGCGGGCTGGGCCTCGCGATCGTGAAATCGATCGTGGACATGCATGCGGGCCGGATCAACGTGGAGAGCCGCGTCGGCCATGGGTCGACGTTCAGCGTGACCCTCGTCCGGGATCCGCGGGCGGTCTCGTCGGCGCCCGTCGGCGCCGAACCGGGCGGCACTCCGGCTCCCGGCGGCGCGTCCGCTGCCAGCGGCGCAGGGACCGCCGGGGAAGCGGCTGGCGCCGCGGAGCCCCCAACCTCGGGCGCTGCGGGGGGCGGCGATATGGCGATTTCTTCATAGACGCCGCAGTTGCGCCTGAACGCGCTGATGCCACCATGACCGGAACGCCCCGGCCACGGCATGCCGCCACGCACCCTGGAGTCACGCACGCATGAACGATCCCTTCGACCCGGCCCCGGACACGATCGGGATCCCCTCGGCGCCCGACCAGCTGGACGAAACGGCGACGGCCGCGCCACCCGCGCCGTCCGCGCCGCAGGTCAGCTATGCGCCGGTGACGGATCGCCGGCCGGCATGGGCTGCGACCGAGGTCGACGCCGAGCAGGCACCGCGGCCGACCCCCGAGCGGTGGTTCGAGCCGGCCCACGCGGAGGCGGTGACCGGCGGCTGGATCCCCGCGAACGCGGCGCCCGCGCCGGGCGGTGGGGGTCGCGGGCGTGGCGGGCTGGTGGGGGTCGTCGTGGCTGCGTCGCTGGTCTCCGCGACGCTCGCCTCGATGGGGACCTACGGCCTGCTCCGCGCGTCCGGGTCCCTCGACAAGCCGACGCCGGCCCCGGCCGCCGCCCAGGGGCAGGCCGTCACGACCTCGCAGCCGGTCGTGATCGACGAGCAGTCGGCCATCACGACGGCCGCGGCCAAGGTCTCGCCGGCGATCGTGACGATCACCTCGTCGGGCGCCGTGCAGAACCCGAACGACCCGTTCGGGCAGATCCCGTCGACGGGCGTGGGATCGGGCGTGATCTTCAACGCGAACGGCTGGATCATCACCAACAAGCACGTCGTGGCAGGCAGCAGCCAGCTGCAGGTCGCCCTCCAGGACGGCCGCCAGTTCAACGGCACCATCTACGGGATCGACACGCTCACTGACCTCGCGATCGTGAAGGTGGACGCCACCGGCCTGCCGACCGCCCCGATCGGAAACTCGTCGGCGGCGAAGGTCGGACAGCTGGCGATCGCGATCGGCAGCCCGCTCGGCACCTACACCAACTCGGTCACGTCGGGGATCATCTCCGCCTTCGGTCGCACGATCCAGGTGGAGGACGGCACCCAGCTCCGCAACCTGATCCAGACGGACGCGGCGATCAATCCCGGCAACTCCGGCGGCGCGCTCCTCGACGCCGGCGCAAACGTGGTCGGGATCAACTCGGCCGTTGCCCGGACCGCCGAGGGGATCGGTTTCGCGATCCCGATCAACATTGCCAAGCCGATCATGGAGCAGGCGCTCGCCGGGCAGAAGCTGGCGCGCCCGTGGATCGGGATTCGCTACCAGGCGCTCACCCAGCAGATCGCGGACCAGGAGAAGCTGAGCGTGAGCCAGGGGGCGTGGCTCCAGCCGGCTTCCTCGAGCGGCGCGACCGACCCGGCGATCGTTCCCGGGAGCCCCGCCGCCAAGGCCGGGCTCAAGGACGGGGACATCATCACCTCGGTCGACGGCACGAAGATCACCGCCCTCTCCCCACTCGACGACATCCTCACGGAGTACGTGCCAGGCACCACCGTCGCGCTCGACGTCCTCCGGGATGGCTCGTCGATCACCCTGGCCCTGACCCTGGGGACCCGGCCCGCCAACCTCTGAGCGGGGCGTTCAGGCCCGGTCGCGCTCCCGCCGGATCTCGACACCGGCCCAGTCGAAGTCACCGGGAAGCGGTGCGCGCGGCTTGCGGACGCGCACCGTGACGGCCGCGGCCGCGGCGTGGCCCGCCAGGACGTCGGCCGCGATCCGCTCGGCGAGCGTCTCGATGAGCGCGACGTGCGGTCCGTCCTCGACGATCGCCTGTGCGCGTCGGAAGACGTCGCCGTAGTCGATCGTCCGGGCGAGGTCGTCGGTCGTCCCGGCCGCCGCGAGGTCGACCTCGAGCACGATGTCCACCTCGAACGGCTGGGCTTCCACCGCCTCCCCGGGGAGCACCCCGTGCCGCGCCTCGAAGCGCATCCCGCGCAGCTCGATCCGATCGGTCACGAGCCGCTCTTCGGGTCGGCATCCGGGCCGCGCACGACGGCGTCCGCCATCCGGGCGGCACGCACGTTCGGCCTGACGTCGTGCACGCGCACGACGTCCACGCCGGCAGCGATACCGAGGACCGTCGTCGCGATCGTCGCCTCAACGCGATCGTCGGCGGGCAGGTCGAGCACCTTGCCGAGCGTCGACTTGCGGGAGGTCCCCAGCAGGATGGGCCGGCCCAGGAGGCGGAACGACGCGAGGTTCCGAAGCAGCGCCAGGTTGTGATGTGGCGCCTTGCCGAAGCCGAAGCCCGGGTCGACGATGAGGCGCTCCCAGGCGACCCCCGCGGCGAGCGCACGCTCCAGGGCGCGCTGGAGATCCGCCAGGATCTCGGGGACCAGGTTCCGGTACCGCGCCTCCGCCCGGTTGTGCATCACGACGAGCGGGACGCCGTGCAGGGCCGCGACGCGGGCGAGCCCTCCGTCCGGGGCGACGCCCCACACGTCGTTGAGCAGGTGGGCGCCCGCCTCGATGGCGGCGTCCGCGACGGCCGGCTTCGTCGTGTCGACCGAGATCGGGACCTCCGGCAGCGCCGCCCGCAGCGCGCGGACCACCGGCACCACGCGGGCGATCTCGTCCGCCGCGCTGACGTGCTCATGACCCGGCCGCGACGATTCGCCGCCGACGTCGAGCAGGTCCGCGCCATCCGCGACCATCGCCATGGCCAGTGCGACCGCGGCGCGCACCGGGTCGCCGCCCGCGGCGATCAGGCCGTCACCGGAGAACGAGTCCGGGGTGACGTTGAGGATCCCCATGACGTACGTGCGGCTTCCCCAGGCGAACGTCCGGGGCCCGATCGGGATCGGCGCGGGGCGGCCCGGAAGGCCGTCGGAGGCACCTCGGGGGATCGCGAAGGACGGGGTCGCCGCGCCGCCGCCGCGGCCCGGGTCCGGCGGGACCACCCCGCGGTCACGAGGCAGGTCGCGCTCGCCGTCGACGACGCCCGCGGAAGCGAGGGGCGGGTCGATCGGGTCGGGACGGCGTGGCATCGCGCCGTGATCCTACGCCGGGCCCGAAGCGCCCGGGTCGCGGAGCTCGGGGTCGTCGACGAGCCGCGCGCGCGCCGCGCCGACGAGGTAGAGAGATCCTGCCACGACCACGGGCCCCTCGGCGGTGATCACGGCCTGTTCGAGCGCAGCGATCGGGTCGGCGGCGAACCCGACGTCCGACTCCGGGAAGGCCGCCAGCCAGCGCGCGGCGAGCGCCTCCGGCGGCAGCGCGCGCCCACCCGGTACCGCGGTCGCGATCACCCGGGCGCCGGCGAGCGACCGCGATGTTCCCAGCGCCGCGATCAGCCCGTCGACGTCCTTGTCGGCCATCGTCCCGATCACGAGCGTCACCGGCGCCGCGCGGCGCGCGGACGGGGACAGGGACGGAGCGGCGAGAGCGGAGGTTGACGCCCCGGGCGAGGTCGACGCCGCGGCCCACCCTGCCGTCGAGTCCGCGAAGCCGCGCA
>JADGQH010000245.1 GCA_017881985.1 Chloroflexota bacterium
GGAATCGCACGTGAAGTGCACACGCTCCTCCCCGCAGGCATCGACGGCGGCATGCGGCGGTCCCGCAGCGGCTCACTGAGCGCTCGCGGGTCGCCGGGCGCCCGCGCCTGGATGCTCGCCGCGGCGCCGCCCGCGGGCGCACTGCTCTCCACGGTGGCCGGCCAGCCGGACCGACGGCAGTGGCGGCCGCGGGTGTGGACTTCACGTGCGATTCCGCGCTTCGGGGCGGTGACATCAGGTCGCCGCGGCGGACCGCCGCGCCCTGGTCGCCGCGCCCTCGCGGCTCCCGCCTGCTTACTCCTGACGGATACCCGCAGCGTCGGCGGCCGCGGGCGAGAGCCGCCGGAGCGTCGCGAGGACGGAGTCGACAGCCGCGGGCGAGCTCAGGTAGTTGACGATCCCCGCCCGCAGGTACGTCCGGCCGCGCAGGATCGTGGTCGACAGCCAGCCCTCGCCGGTGCGGTTCAGCGCCGCGCAGAGGACGTCCGTGTAGCGGTCGAGCGCCGTGGGATCGGCCGCGTCGAGCGCCGCCGCCCGCGCCCGCCCGCCCGGCACGTGGCGGAAGCAGACGACCGACAGGTCCGGCGCGCCGTCCGGGATCCCGTCGAGGTCGTCGCTCTCGGCGATCCGGGCCGCGAGGTGCGCCGCGAGATCGACGTTCATCTCCACGAGCCGACCGAAGCCGGCTGTCCCGAGATGCTTCCAGCTCGCCCAGAGCTTGAGGGCGCGGAACCGGCGTGTCCCCTCGAAGCTGTACTGGTGCCAGTGGATCGGCTCCTCGCCCGGGTGGCCGTGGCGGTAGTACTCCGGCTCGCGGTGGAACGTGTGCTTCAGGTCGTCGTGCCGGCGGACCAGGAGGCCGCCGATGTCGTAGGCCTGGAAGAACCACTTGTGCGGGTCGATCGTGATCGAGTCCGCCCGGGCAAGGTCCGGCACTCGACCGGCGTCGCGCGCCGAGAGGAGCGCGGCGCCCCCGTAGGCCGCGTCGACGTGAAGCCAGAGCCCGTTCGCCGCGGCCACGTCGGCCAGCTCGCCGGTGGCATCCACCGCGCCTGTGTTCGTGCTCCCGGCGACCGCCGCGATGGCCAGCGGGCGCAAGCCGGCCGCGGAGTCCTCCTCGATCGCCGCTGCGACGTCCGCGCCGCGCAGCCGGAACCGCGGATCCGACGGCACGACGTGCAGCGTCGCCTCCGGGAACCCCAGGATGTCGAGCGCCTTCGCGACCGAGAAGTGGGCCTGGTCGCTGGCATAGACGCGAACGCCGTCGAGCGCTGCGCCGCGCGGAACAGCCGGATACGCGGTCATCCCGCTGGCGACGAGGCGGGCCGGATCGAGCGCTGCGGCCGGCGGCAGCCCAGCCTCGGTCGCCGCAGAGAGCCGTGCGAGGTGAACGTCGCGGACGACCGTGAGCGCCATGAGATTGGCCATCGTGCCGCCCGAGGTCAGCACGCCCCAGCTCGCGGGGCCGTAGCCGACCAGGTCGCACAACCAGCGGTTGACCTCCTCCTCGACGAAGGCGCCGACCGGGCCGGCCTGGTACACGTCGATCCCCTGGTTGATCCACTGGCCGAGGAGCTCGCCCACGATCGAGAGCGCGAGCGGCGGCGGTGTGAAGTAGGAGAGGACGCCGGGGTGGTACGGGTTGAGCTGGTACGGCGCGAGCCGTGCGGTGAACTCCGCCAGCACCTCCGCGGCACGGGTCGGGGACGCCGGCGCGTGGCCCGGCAGGCCCGTCGCGCCGAAGTGGAGCGCGCGAAGCTCGGCGTACGTCTCCGGGCCCGTGCCGCGGCGGACGCCCTCCCGGTAGAGATAGTCCAGGCTCGTCCGCCAGGCCGTCTCGCCCAGGCGCTCGAGGGCCGCCCGGCTGGCCGCCTCGTCGCCGATCCCGAGCAGCTCCGGCTCCGGGTGCCAGCGGAAGCGGGCCAGGGGGTCGTCGGGCGCCGTCGCGGAGCCGCGGCCGGGGATCGCGTCGTCCATCGTCGGGAGATCGTACCGGACGGCCCGCGCGCCCCGCCCGAGGTTCACGCCGGCGGTGCCGGGCGCAGGGCAAACCGCCCGTGGTTCGCGCCCGATGCCGCGCGACCTTCGCGCCGGCCGGGCCGAGTGCCCCCGCCCTTCGCGCCGCGTGCCGCCCGGCCTCGCGCCGGGTGCCGTGCGACCCGGACGCCGGGGATCGTCGCGGCGTATCGTCACTGTGACGCAACCGAATGCCCTGCCGGGCCCCCGAGGACCTCCGACTCCATGACCGACGACGTGACGCCCACGCCTGCTCTCGACGACGACCCGCCCGGACCTGTCGCGCCGACGCCCCCCGGCGAGCGCCGCAGCTCCGCGGACGTGACGCCGCGCCGACCCGCCTACAAGGGGGAGGAGCTGGACCCCGCGCGCGGCCCCGGCCTCGGCTGCTTCTGGTTCCAGGCGGCGGTCCTCGCATTCTTCCTGGCCCTCATCCCGGTCGGGGTCAAGCTGAACTGGCCGTTCGAGGTCCTCGCGGCGCTCCTCTTCGTGTCGCTGGGCCTCCTCCTCTTCGTGGGACAGACGCTGATCTTTCTGCTCCGGCTCGTCGCGGCCGATCGCCGTGACGCAGGACGGCGCCGGCCCCTGGCGAGCGCGACGCCGACCGTGGGCCAGCTGGAGGACGCGCTCCTCGGGGCGCCGGGAACCGGTGCGCCGGGAGCCGTGGACGCCCCCGTGGTCGACGCGACCGTTCCCGACGACGCTGCGGTCGCCGAGGTTTCGCTCGACCCTGCCGGGACACCCCCTTCGCCGGCGGTCGAGCCTGGGTCGGAGGGCGTGCGAGAATAGCGTTCGCCGCGTGCGGCGACCAGGCTGGGGGCACGTGCCCCCGAACCACCGGGAGGGCCGGTGCAGAAGGAGGGTTGACGGCCGTGCCGGTGCTCGCGACGTACTTCACCGTCCGGCGTGGGCGCGACCCGTTCTTCAAGTTCTTCATGCGCACGATCTTCCCGCGGCAGGTGCGGGAGTACGAGGAGAAGTTCGGCATCCGGTTCATGGGCTGGTACAACGTCGCCCACGGCTGGGACTTCGACAACGTGATCCTGTTGGACCTGCCCGACTACGCCACGCTCGACAAGCTCGAGGCGGACGAGGCATCCCGCGCGCTGGGCCACCGGGCCGGCGAGTGGATCTTCGAGCGCCATCACTCGATGTTCCTCCGCGAGCGGATGGGCACCGATCTCGTCTATCACCCTTAGCCCCGGGCGCCGGCCACGGCCCGGGACACGAATCGACAAGGAGGCGCCAGCCATGGACGCGAACCGCACCGATCTGCTCGGCGAGCTCGCCCGCGACGCCGCCCTCGAGCGCTCGGATTTCCTCGTCCGATCCGCGGACCAGCTGCAGGGGTTCCTGGAGGCGAATGCCGCCCGGATCAAGGAGATCGGCGGCATGACGCTGATCGACGACGACCCCGACTACCTGTCGATCGCGCCCGACCTCTCGTTCCGCAGCCGGACCCGCTTCCAGGACGAGGCGACCGGCGAGTGGGTCAGCGAAACAGAGGTGATCGAGAGCGCCGCCGAGCTGGTGGAGCTCTACAACCCGGCCGACATCTACGCGGCGTTCGCCGAGGCCGCCCGCGAGGCGGCGGGCCTGGAGCCCGAGCCGACCGCAGCGGACGATCTCCTGAGCGTGGCCGGGATCGCGCAGGAGGAGTCGGTCTCGCCGGAGGCCGATGTCGCCTACGCCGGGGCCGCCGACGACTGGGCTGCCGGGCAGCCGCTCGACGCGGACGATGAGACCTCGGCTGCGCACAAGCTGTACGACCTCGCGCTCACCTTCCAGGAGCGCAGCCAGCTCGCCGAGGCGCGCCTGATCGAGCAGTTCCAGGTCGCCGCGGGCGGCCTCGCCGAGCAGGTCGGCGACATGATCGTCATCGACGACGACGACGAGCGCCTCTCCCTGTCGCGGACCGGCCAGATCCACGCCGAGGTGGAGCCGGAGGGCGAGGAGGGCGAGTGGCGCAAGCTCACCACGCCCGAGGAGCTCGTCGAGTTCTACGACCCGACCGACGTCTTCGGCGACATCGCCGACGCCATCGCGGAGGCCTACCCAGCCGTCGCTCCCGAGCTCGACGAGGCGGAGGAGGACGACGAGGAAGAGCCCGACGAGGACGACGACAACGCCGAGGACGACGAGCCGGCCGCCGACGCCGACGCGCAGCCAAAGGCCGACCGCTAGCCGCCCGGCCGAGACGGCCCTCGTCCGGCGCGCTCCGCACGCCGCCCGAACCGAACGCGCCGCATGCTGCTCGTCGACGCCGAGCTCCAGGAGAGCCGCCAGATCCTGCCGGGCCAGTGGCTCCAGCAGTACCACGCCCCGACGCTGGCAGCGGCGGCCCGGGCCGGGCAGTTCGTGCACGTGCGGACGGGCGACTGGTCGGGGCTCGTCCTGCGCCGGCCGTTCACCATCAACACCGCGGACCCGGCGACGGGCGCGATCTCGCTGCACTTCCGGGAGGTGGGTCGCGGGACCGCGTGGATGACGAACCTGCGGCCGGGCGAGCGCGTCGACATGCTGGGCCCGCTCGGGCAGGGCTTCCAGGTGGACTCCCGGAGCCGGCACCTGCTCCTCGTCGCCGGCGGGCTGGGCATCGCCGACCTCCGGCTGCTCATCGACGAGGCGCTCCGCGACGGGCGCCAGGTCGTGCTGCTCTACGGGTGCCGCGACACCTCCGAGGTGTATCCCTCCTCGCTCCTCCCGGACGAGCTGGAATACGTGGTTGCGACGGACGACGGGTCGGTGGGCCATCACGGGTTCGTGACGGATCTCGTCCTCGAGTACGAGGCCTGGGCGGACCAGGCGTTCGCCTGCGGCCCGCTGCCGATGCTGCGGACGCTGGCGGCGCAGGTCGCCGGGCGGAAGGGCCGGCTCGGCGTCGCGACGCTCGGGCGCAAGCGCGGGGGCGGCCGGCCCATC
>JADGQH010000051.1 GCA_017881985.1 Chloroflexota bacterium
GTGGCCGCCGAGCACGAAGGCGCGGATGTCGCGGACGCTGACCTCCAGCTCCGCCGCGATGAAGGCGCGGAACCGGGCCGAGTCGAGGACGCCGGCCATCCCGATGACGCGCTCGGGCGGGAACCCGGACGCCTTGAGCGCGACGTGGCACATCGCGTCGAGCGGGTTGGTGACGACGATGATGATCGCGCCGGGGCTCACGGCGGCGGCCTGCTGCACGACCGCCCCGACGATGCCGGCGTTCTTCGCCATCAGGTCGTCGCGGCTCATGCCCGGCTGGCGGGCGAGGCCGGAGGTCACCACGATGATCTTCGAGTGCGCGGTGTCGGCGTAGTCGTTCGTGCCGGTGATCCGCACGTCGTAGCCGACGACCGGGGCGGCCTCGGCCAGGTCCAGGGCCTTGCCCTGGGGCAGCCCCTCGACGATGTCCACGAGAACGACGTCGGCGAGGCCGGTCTCGATGATCTGCTGGGCGGTCGTTGCGCCGACGTTGCCGGCGCCGATGACGGTGACCTTGCGACGGAGAACGCGGGTCATGGGGTGCTCCTCCCGGCTGCGTTCGTGGCGCGCGCCGGCCGTGGCCGGGTCGCTCGGTGCTGGCGGGGATTGTAGCCAGCGCCGGCGGTCAGTAGGTGACCAGGCGCACGGGGGTCAACGCGAAGTCGCGCGTGTTGCGCGTGAGGACGGCCGCGTTGTCGGTGTATGCCGCGGCCGCGATCAGGGCATCCGCAAGCCCCAGGGTCCAGCCGTCCGCACGCGCTGCCGAGCGCCAGCGTCCCGCGAGAAGGGCTGCGTCCGGGCCGGGCTGAATGAACTCCACCGGTTCGAGGAACGCACTGAACCGCGGCTCATCGCGCTCGAGCAGTCCGGCGCTGACCTCGCAGACGACGATCTCGTTCACGATCGGCTCGTCGCCCTCCGCGAAGACTGCCTCCCAGCGTGCCTCGGCTGCAGGGACACCGCGGAGATAGTCGATGACGAACGCGGAGTCAGCGAGGATCCGCACGCTCGTCGCCCTCGGGGTCCGCGCGGGTGCCGCCTTTCGATCGCGGGTACCACTCCGGGGTCGTCCCAACCGGGAGCGGATCGGGACCGGAATTCGTCTCCTCGGCGCGGAGCGCCCGGACCCACTCGACGACCATCTCGGACGTCGCCCAGTATGGGTAATCCTCTGCCTTCAGGATGCCGAACGAGCGATCCCAGACTTCCTTGAGGTGGTCGCGACGCAGGCGCGTCTGGACGGCCTCGGCGACGTACCGGCTGCGGTTGCGGGGCCCCGCGATCCGGTCCACCTCGGCGACGAGCTCGGGCGGGAGCATCAGGTTTGTGCGCACGGCCATGCGCACACTATTGCGCACGGCGGTGCGCACGTCAACACACACCATCGCTAGCAAGGATCGCCGCGTCGACGACCCATCGACCGCAAGCCCCTAGGCTTCGTCGAGCGCGGCCCGGAGATCGGCGACCAGGTCCGCTTCGTCCTCGATCCCGACGGAAAGCCGGATCAGCGCCTCGGGAACCTCGAGCGGCGAGGTTGCTACTGACGCATGTGTCATCACGGCCGGCAGCTCGACGAGCGACTCGACGCCGCCCAGCGACTCGGCCAGCGTGAAGAGCCGCGTGGCCTCGCAGATCGCGACCGCACGGTCCCGGGCGCTCCGGCCGTGGCGCCCGCCGGCCGCCGGGACGAAGCTGACCATCCCGCCGCCGGCCGCCATCTGGCTCGCGGCCAATCCCGCCTGCGGGTGCGCGAACGGCCCGTCAACGAGGCCCGGGTAGCGCAGCCACGCCACGTCGTCGCGGCCGGCGAGGAATCGGGCGACGGCGAGCGCGTTGGCCGAATGCCGCTCGGCGCGAAGCGCGAGGGTCCGCAGGCCACGCAGGACGAGGAAGCAATCCTGCGGGCCGGGGACGGCGCCCATCGCGTTCTGCAGGAAGCGCAGCTGGTCGGCCAGGTCCTCTCGCGAGGTGACGACCACGCCGGCAACCGTGTCGCTGTGGCCGGCAAGGTACTTCGTGGCGGAGTGGAAGACCACGTCCGCGCCGAGCGCGAGCGGTCGCTGGAGCGCGGGAGAGGCGAACGTGTTGTCCACCACGACGATCGGCGCCGCGCCGCGGGCGCCGACGTGCGCATGCGCCGCCCGCGCCACCGAGGCGATGTCCGTCACCTTGAGGAGCGGGTTCGAGGGCGTCTCGAACCAGACCAGCCGCGTCCGCTCATCGAGAGCGCCGTCAATTCGGCCGGCGAGCCCGGAGCCGAGCCTCGCGGCGCCGTCGCCGGCGAGGTTCACGGCGTCCCCGGCCGCGAGATCGAGGTAGGTGGCGAGGACGCCGCGCGGTCGCGCGACCCGCTCGAAGAACCGGTACGTCCCGCCGTACACGTCGTCGCCAACGAGGAGCGTCTCGCCCGGTGCCGCGAGCTCGGCCAGGGTGGCGGTCGCGGCCGACCCCGACGCGAACGCGATCCCGAAGGCCGCACCCTCGAGGTTCGCGACAGCGCGCTCGAGACGCTCGCGGGTCGGGTTCTGGGTGCGTGCGTACTCGTATCCGCCCCGCGGCCGGCCGACGCCGTCCTGCGCGTACGTGGACGTCTGGTAGATCGGCGGGCTCACGGCCCCCGTCAGCTGGTCCGGCTCCGCGCCGGCGTGCACGACCCGGGTGGCAAACGCATCGGGGCCGCGGCCGGCCGTGTCGCCCGCTCGCCCGTCCGGCACGCGGTCAGCCCCCCAGCCGCGGGTGGTGGCTCAGGTACTCCAGCACGTCGAGCTTCGTGACCAGTCCCACCGGCCGCTCGAGGCGGATCGCCAGGACCGCGGGCACTCCGCGGGCCAGGAGCGCGAATGCCTCGTCGAGCGGGGCGGTCTCCTGGACCACCGGCAGCGGAGGGTCCATGACCTCGCCCACCGTTCGCTCGACGACCCCCGGATCGCGGTAGGCGCGTTCGAGCAGGCCCTTCTCGGAGATGGAGCCGACGATCCCCGCCAGCTCGCTTCCCTCGGCGGCCTCCGAGACCGGCATCTGGCTGATCCCGTAATCCTCGAGGCGGCGGATCGCCGCGCCGACCTTCTCCGTGGTCCGGGCCAGGACGAGGTCCGGGATCTGCTCGCCGTGATGCCGATCCTCGAGCACCTCGCGGACGCGCACCACGGAGCCTGCCGAGGCGAGCAGCCCGTTCGCGCGCATCCACTCGTCGTTGTAGAGCTTCGAGAGGTAGTTCCGACCGCCATCGGGGAGGATCACGACCATCACCGCGCCGGGTCCCTGCCCGGACTCGGTCAGCTCCCGCGCAACCTGGAGAGTGGCAAGCATCGCAGTCCCGCACGACTCCCCGGCAAGGATCCCCTCCTCGCGCGTGATCCGGCGGGCCATCGCGAACGCGTCGCGGTCGGAGACGCGGACCCAGCGGTCGATGAGCTCAGGGTCGAACGTGCCCGGGATGAAGTCCTCGCCGACGCCCTCGGTGAGGTACGGCCGCGCCACGTCCCCGGAGAGGACGCTCCCCTCCGGGTCCGCACCGACGACGACGAGATCGGGCTTCTGCGAGCGCAGGTACCGCGCCGCGCCCGTGATCGTGCCGCCGGTCCCGACGGACGCCACGAGATGCGTGATCTGCCCTGCCGTCTGTCGCCAGATCTCGGGTCCCGTCGTCGCCTCGTGGGCCGCGGTGTTCTCCGCGTTCCAGTACTGGTCCGGCTTGTAGGCGCCGGGGATGTCGCGCGCCAGCCGCGCCGCCACGGAGTAGTAGCTCTCGGGCGACTCCGGCGGGACGTTGGTCGGGCAGAGCACGACCTCCGCCCCGTAGGCGCGCAGGATCGCCTGCTTCTCTGCCGACTGCTTGTCGGCCATCACGAAGACGCAGCGGTAGCCCTTGATCGCCGCGGCGATTGCCAGGCCGTGCCCGGTGTTGCCGCTGGTCGGCTCGATGATCGTGCCGCCCGGCCGCAGAAGCCCGTCGCGCTCGGCCGCCTCGATCATGGGCAGGCCGATGCGATCCTTGACGGAGCCGCCGGGGCTGAGCATCTCGAGCTTCGCGAGGACCAGGGGCTGGCGCTCGAGCGGCCCGATCCCCCGCGTGACCCGCGAGATCCGGACGAGCGGCGTGTTGCCGATCAGGTCGAGGATCGAGCGCGCGTACTCCATCAGGCCGGATCGTCGGCCGGTGCGGGCGCTGGTCCGGCCGGCATGGCCGAGCCCGGCATGTCGGCAGCCGCTGCCGAGCCGGGCCGATCGCCCGGAGTCGAATCACCGGTTCCCTGCGGGTGGTTCGCCGCCCCCCGATCCCCCGCTGCCGCGCCGGGCCGATGCCGCCAGGCGAGCAGGAGGAGCGCGCCGACCACGGCGGCGGCCGAGATGAGCGAGGCCGTTGGGATCCCGCCCAGCAGCCAGTTGTTCGTGCGGAGCGGCTCGAGCAGGAAGCGCGTCGTCCCGTACCACACGAAGAAGAGCAGGACGAGATCGCCCGGCCGAAGGGAACGGACGCGGCGGGCAAGCAGGATCAGCACGGCCGCGCCGATGAGCCCCGAGATGGATTCGTAGAGGAAGAGCGGCACGAAGTGCGCGTCGACCGGCGTGGTCCCGCCGTCCGCCGGGCAGGCCCAGGCCTGCGTCCGATTGGCGCACTGGATGGCGATTCCCCACGGAAGGTTGGTCGGCGGCCCGTACAGCTCCTGGTTGAAGAAGTTGCCCCAGCGCGCCACGCCCTGCATCACGAGCAGGCCGGGGGCAGCGGCGTCGGCCCAACCCAGGAACGGCTGGTGCTTCCAGCGGGTGTAGAGGACGGCGGCCAGAAACCCGGTCGCAATGCCACCGTAGACGCCCAGGCCGCTGTACGGCGGGAGGATGATGGCCAGCAGGTCGTTCCTGTATCGCGCGTCCCACTGGTCGATGACGTGGTAGAGCCGGCCGCCCACGAGCGCCGCGAAGGCGATCAGGATGAACCCGTTGACCAGGAGCCCGATGTCGAGGCCGCGCCGACGGGCCTCGCGCTCCACGATGACGTACGTCACGGCGAGGCCGATCGCGTACATGATCCCGTACCAGTGGACCGCGAGCGGGCCGACCGAGAACGCGATCGGTTGCGGGGTCCAGTCGATCACCGCGGCAGTGTAGCGGGGGGTCGCCGTTCCGTCCGGTCCCTATACTCCCGACGATGCTCGCCAGCGAGGCCGCCGCGTGAACTCCGGGTACGTCCTCTGGTTCGGCGCCCTCGTCATCGTGGCCGGCGCGGCGCTCCTCTGGCTGGCGATCGGCAGCGTGCCCGAGATCCCGGCCGAGCCGGAAGCACACGCCGATCCCGGGCAAGCCGGGGAGCCGGATGCGACCATTGCGCCCGGTCGGGCCTCAGACCCCGACTGGGCCATCACGTGGGCGCCGTTGTCGGAGTCTGGTCCGGGCTCGGAGCCTCGTCCGGGCTCAGAGCCCGCCGGTGAGGATCGGTTCGCCCGCCCCGGTTGAGCCCACGGTGACGAGCGAGACGCCGAAGCGAGACCCCGGCCCGAGGCTCGCAGGCAGCTCCGCAGGACCGTTCCACCACGCAACACTCCCGGTGAGCCACATCGTGCCCAGCCGGGTCCGGACTCCACCGGTCTCGACCCAGCAGCGGTACTCGCGGCCGGCGCCTGGATCCGGGAGGTCCACAGCGACGGCGACCATCCGGCCGACACTCTTCGCGAGCACGATGCTGCCGCGGGCGCCCCCAGCGGAATCCCAGAGCGTGACCCGCGCGGCATCGGGAGCACCGAGCAGCGCCGCGCTCTCGTGGCTCACCTCGGTCAGCGCGACCGTGGCGTCAAAGGGGTCGGGCGCAGGCTTGCCACCGGCCGCGAGGAGGCCTCCCGCAAGCCCGATCACCAGCGCGGCCGCGACGGCGGCCGGCCATGCCGCGCGACGACCGCGCCGAAGGGTGGCGACGGTGCGGCTTCGATCGAGCTGGGCGCGGCGCGGATTCAGTCCGGTGCCGACGCCCGCAGGAACCGGAAGCTCGGCGCTCCGCGTGGGCGTCTCTCCAGGCACTCCCCGCTCGCGGCCAACTGCGCGAACATAGTCGAGCGTGCGCGCCCGGAGCTCGGGCGTCGGGCTCATCGCGATCGCCGGTCGGATCAGCTCGTCGGAGCGCCGAAGCCGGGCCAGCTCGTCCGCGCAGCCGGCGCAACCCGAGAGGTGGCCGGCGAGCGCCACGACGTCGCCGGTCGCTCCAGCAGTGATTCGATCCAGTCCTCCCGGCTCGACGGCCGCGATCTCCAGCGCCGCGCGGACATCCTCGTGCTCCATCATCGGCGTGCCTCCCGGCCTGCCGCGTCGAACGGGATGACCGAGGACTCGCCGGCGCCGGACGCCCGGTTGAGGCCGGTGGCCTGGGGTACCGGCGCAAACCCGTCGCCATGCACCTCTTCGAGCGCGACACGCAGCCGCAGGAGCGCGCGACGCGTCCGCGTCTTCACCGTCCCCAGCGGCCAGCCAAGCTTCACGGCGATCTCGCTCTGGGTCAGGTCGTCGCGGTATGCCAGCAGGATGACCTCGCGTTCGGGCTCCGCCATCCCGGCGAGCGCGGCACCGATCGCGGCCTGGGTCTCGACCGTCGCGAGGAGGTCCGCCGGGTCACCCGCGTCGGTGTCGACCACGCCCCCGACCGTCCCACGGACGTTGGCCAGGCGCTCGAGGGCGCTCGAATCCGGCTCGTCCTCTCGGCCCATCGGCGAGAGCGAGACGAGCTGTGGCCGGCGGCTCGCGGCGCGCAGGCGGTCGACCGCCCGGTTGCGGGCGATCGTTCCCAGCCACGCGGCGAGCGAGCCGACCGTCGAGTCGAAACGTTCGGCGCGGTTCCAGAGCGTCAGGAAGACCTCCTGCACCACGTCCTCGGCGACGGATCGGTCCCCGGTGAGCCGGAAGGCCGTGGCGAAGATCGAGCTCACGTGGCGATCGTAAAGTGAGGCAAGGGCAGCCTCGGACCCGGTCGCAACCGCGGCGACGAGCGCAGCCTCGTCAGTTGGCGCGGAGCGGCTGTCACTCATTGCTACGCCTCGACAGGCGATTCGGATCTGGACGGCTTCTCGGCCACCCGGATCGGCAGCGGACGCCGCTCGAACGGCGTGGAGAAGACCACGTCCGTCTCGGTCCGGTAGACGTGGCGGGTGCCCTGGACGATCCGCACGATCCGTTCGAGATCGCTCGTGTCGCTGGCCCGGATCTTGAGGAGGTAGTCGCCCTCCCCGGCGATCCGGTGGCAGGCCTCCACCTCCGCGATCGCGGAGAAGTCGCCGGCGAGATCATCGGCGATCGTCCCGGGCGCCTGGGTGACCCACATGAAGGCAAGGACCCCGAGGCCCACGGAGACCGGATCGACCGCGGCCATGTACCCACGGATGATCCCGCGTGCCTCCAGCTTCTTGACACGCTCGTGGGCCGACGGGCCACTCATGCCGACCGCCGCACCGATCTCCGCATAGGAAAGCCTGCCGTCGCGCTGGAGCGCGTCGACGATCCCGGCGTCGGTGACGTTCAGCTTGGGCTCGAGGGGCACTTCGTACCACTCCGTTAGGCGATATGACCTTGACGGTCTCTGTTTGTTAGGCTAACATTCACATCAGGTCGACGATCGTCGACTATATCCGCAACATACGGAGGTATGCACGATGATCTTCGCGACCGTGCTCGGCCTCCTGGCGCTCTTCTCCTTCATCAGCATCCTGCTGAGCGGTGACGATTCGGAGCCTCAGGTCGATCCGCGCGACAGTATCCCCACCTGGGCACGCTTCGGGATGCGCTGACCCCCCACCAACCTCGGACGCGTCCGCTGACCGCGGGCGCCGGAATTCGAAGCCTACACCCTCTCTGGGCCCCCGCCCGCCGGGGGCCTTTCTCGTTCCGTCGGTCGATCCAGCCGGCGGATCCTTCGGGCACGCGCGGGCGATTCCTTGACGCGATGTTGACGGTTCCGGGGCCTCCTCCGTTCTAGACTCGCAAGCGAGTCGTATCCCGGTCGCAACGTTTTCCGGCGCGCCCGCCACCCCCAGGTTGCAGGCGTTCCGACGGAGGGTGCTCGCGTGCCAGTCGTGCCGACCAAGCAGATTCTCGATCGCGCCTTCGCCGGGGGCTACGGCGTGGCCGCGATCAACGTCATCAACGACCTCTCGATGGAAGCGGTCCTCGCGGCCGCCGAGGAGCTCCACGCCCCGGTGATCCTCCAGACCTCGGTCAAGCACGTGAAGATGACCGGCCTGGACGCGATGTACGCGATGTGGCTGGCATACACGAAGGACGTGCGCGTCCCCGTCGCGCTCCACCTGGACCATTGCCCCGAGCGCGACGTGATCAGCGCCTGCCTGGCGAAGGGCTGGAACTCGGTCCTGTTCGACGCCAGCAAGCTCTCCGTCGAGGAGAACCAGCGGCAGTGCATCGAGGTCGTCGCCGAGGCCCGCCGCTACGGTGCCGACGTCGAGGGCGAGATCGAGGGCTTCAAGCGAACCGAGGAGATGACCGGGGACGAGGCCCAGCACGTGCAGAGCCTCGAGACGGTCGTCGAGTTCGTGCGCACCACCGGCGTCGACGTCTTCGCGCCGGCGATCGGCAACGCCCACGGCACGTACAAGACGGCCCCCACGCTCGACGCCCAGCGGGTGAGCGACATCGTCGCGGCGACCGGAAAGCCGGTCGCCCTCCACGGCGGGACGGGCATGAGCGCCGAGCAGTTCAGCGACCTGATCGGGCGCGGCTGCGCGAAGGTGAACATCTCGACCGCCCTGAAGATCGCCTTCATGAAGTCCGGCTTCGAGTTCATGACCGAGCACCCGGGCGACTACGACCCGCCGAAGCTCTTCGCGGCCCAGCGGACCGCCGTCATGGAGATGGCCAGGTACCACATCCGCCTCTTCGGGAGCGAGGGCAAGGCGTGGTGAGCGCGCTCGTCTTCGACTGCGACGGCGTCCTCGCCGACACGGAGCGTCACGGCCACCTGCCCGCCTTCAACCAGACCTTCCGGGAGTTCGGGCTGCCGGTGCAGTGGTCGGTCGAGGAATACGGCCGGCGTCTCAGGATCGGCGGCGGCAAGGAGCGGATGGCGAGCCTGCTCACGCCAGAGTTCGTGGCCGCGGCCGGCCTGCCCACGGACCCCGACGCGCAGGCCGCCGAGATCGCGAAGTGGCACAAGCGCAAGACGGCCATCTACACGGAGATGGTGGCAGAGGGCAAGCTTCCGCCGCGGTCCGGGATCCGACGCGTGATCACGGCCGCCCAGGACGCAGGCTGGAGGCTGGGCGTCGCGTCGACCTCGGCCGAGGCCGCCGTCCACGCCATCCTCGACTACGCGGTTGGCCCCGAACGGGCGGCTCGCTTCGACGTCTTCCTCGCCGGCGACTGCGTTCCGCGCAAGAAGCCGGCGCCCGACATCTATCTCCTCGCGCTCGAGAAGCTCGGCGTCAGCCCGGCCGAGGTGCTCGTCGTCGAGGACTCGCGAAATGGTCTCGAGGCAGCCGCGGCGGCCGGCCTGCGCTGTCTCGTCACGGTCAACGGCTACACGGAGAACGAGGATTTCCGCGAGGCCATCCTGGTCGTGTCGTCGCTCGGCGACCCGGACGGGGAGACCACCACGCTCCTGGCCAACCGCTCGGCCGCCCATCCCGGCGCTTACGTGGCGCTCGCCGACCTGGAGGCCTGCCTGGCCTCGTAGAAGCTCGACAGCCCGCACCCAACCCTGAAGGGAGGCTCGCATGGCACAAGCGTCGATCGACGATCTCGACCTCGTCCTCATGACGATGGCGAAGACGATCGTCGACAACGCGGACTACTTCGCGCACCTGGACTCGATCGTCGGGGATGGCGACTTCGGGTACTCGCTCCGGAACGGCTGGGAGGTCGTCCTCAGCGACTACGACGGATTCGACCATTCCAGCGCGGGAGCGCTCCTGAAGAAGGTCGGCCTCACGCTGACCAGCAAGGTCGGCGGCGTCAGCGGTCCGATCTGGGGCACAGCATTCCTTCGCGGCGGCGTTGCCGCGGGCGACAGGACCGAGCTCGCGCCCGAGGACGTGATCGCGATCCTGCGAGCAGCCATCACCGGGATCATGGCCCGCGGCGGAGCGTCGCTCGGCGAGAAGACGCTGCTCGACGCCCTCGTCCCGGCCACCGACAGCCTCGAGGCGGCGATCGGCGATCCGGCGCTGCAGGGCGACCACGGGGCGGCCGCGCTCCAGCGAGCCGCCGACGTGGCGGTGAAGGCGGCCGAGGAGACCAAGGGCATGCTCGCGATGCGTGGCCGCGCCGCGTACACGGGCGAACGGAGCATCGGCTCCGTCGATGCCGGCGCGACGGCGATCGGCGTGATTCTCCAGGCAATCAGCGCCGCTTGGCGCGAGAAGCACGGGAAGTGAGGCAGAGCGCGTGAAGAAGTTCCTGAACGATCCGAAGCAGTTCGTCCCCGAGTTCCTCGAGGGCATCCAGCTCGCCAGCGACGGCGCACTCAAGTACGAGCCGAAGTACAACCTGATCTATCGCGCGGACATGCCGAGCGACTCCAAGGTCTCGATCATCCAGGGCTCCGGCTCGGGTCACGAGCCGGCGCACACGATGATCGTCGGCAAGGGCATGCTCGACGCCGCCTGCCCGGGCGACGTCTTCGCCGGCCCGCCGGTCGACTTCGTGGTCGAGACCTCGAAGCTCATGAACTCGAAGATGGGCATCCTCCACATCGTCAACAACTACACCGGCGACAGGGCCGCGTTCGAGATGGGCCGCGAGCTCTGCGAGGCCGAGGGCCTCCGGATCGAGACCCTCCTCGTCAACGACGATGTGGCCGTCAAGGACTCGACCTGGACCGTCGGCCGGCGCGGCGTCGCGGGCAACTTCTTCGTGATCAAGGCCGTCGGGGCAGCCTCCGAGAAGGGCGCCGACCTCGACGAGCTCATGCGCATCGGGAACAAGGTCGTCGCCAACGTCCGCACGATGGGCATCGCGCTCAGCTCGTGCACGCCGCCGACCCGCGGCACGCCGCTCTTCGAGATCGCCGAGGACGAGATGGAAGTCGGCATCGGGATCCACGGGGAGCCCGGCCGGCAGCGGACGAAGCTCGTCCCCGCGACCGAGATCGTGGACCTGCTCCTCAACGCGATCGTCCCCGACCTGCCGTTCAAGGATGGCGACGAGGTCGCCCTCATGGTCAACGGCCTCGGCGGCACGACGATCGCGGAGCTCTACCTCCTCTACGGCATCGCCCACAAGAAGCTGGCCGCGAAGGGCATCAAGGTCTTCCGCAGCTACGTCGGCGAGTACTGCACCTCGCTCGAGATGGCCGGCGCGCACATCTCGATCCTCAAGGTGGACGACGAGATCAAGGACCTGCTCCTCGCCCCGGCGGACGTGTCGATCCGCATCTTCTGATCCGTATCAGAGCGAAGGGGGCCGGCCCGGCGGGCCGGCCCCCTTCGCCGTTCGTTCGGGCCTACCACGTCCCGGCGGCGCGCCGGACCGGATCGCTGCCGAGCTGCCCGGCGGGAAGATGCGCTTCCAGGCAGACGACCCCGGCCGGGCCCACGACCGCGTCGTGGTCGACGCCGGCCGGCAGCTCCAGCCGATCGCCGGCCTCCATCGGAATTGTGCCGGCGCGTCCGGGAAGCCCGAACGTGATCGAGCCCTGGACGCAGACGATGACCTTGTCGTAACCGTGGCGATGGGCTGCATAGACGTCGCCCGGGCCGTTCCTCCACGTGCCCGGCGCAAGGCCCTCGGCGCGCAGGCGCCCCGAGACGTCCAAATCCCCCATCGCCGCGCCGTCCTCAGGCAACCGAGACGCCGATCACGTGCCCGACGAGGTACGTGATCGACGCCGCCGCCGCGCCGAGGCCGACCTGGCGGAAGCCCGAGAAGAGGAGGCTGCGGCCGGTCAGGAGGCTGACGAGCGACCCCACGAGGAACAGGGCCGCGAGGCTCACGATGAAGCTGGTCATGAAGATCACGGTGCCGCCACCGAAGAGGTATGGGATCACGGGCACGATCGCGCCGAGACAGAACGCCGCGAACGATCCCCCGGCGGCCGACCACGGCGAGCCGAGCTGCTTCGGGTCCAGGCCGAGCTCCTCGCGGACCATCGTCTCGAGGGCCGTCTCGGGATCCTCGAAGACCTTGTCGGCAATGAGCCGTGCGTCCTTCTCCGGGATCCCCTTTGCCATATAGATCGTGACGAGCTCTTCCTTCTCCTCCTCGGGGATCGCCTCGAGCTCTGCCCGCTCGAGCGCGATCTGGCGCTGGAGCACCTCGCGCTGCGACTGGACGGAGATGTACTCGCCTGCCGCCATGCTCGCTGCGCCGGCGAGCAGGCCCGCGATGCCCGAGAGAAGGATGAACTTCGTGTCGGCCGTCGCGCCGGCGATGCCCATCACGAGCGAGAGGTTGCTCACCAGCCCGTCGCTGGCCCCGAAGACGACCGCGCGGAGCGTTCCCGCGCCGCCGCGATGCCAGCGCTCCGCGCGCGCGATCTCGTCCGGCGTCCTGGCCACGCGCGCGCGGCGGACGTCGTCGACGCTGGTCGCGGCCGCCATCCCGGCACCCGACGGCGCCGCGGGGACGGGCGTCGAGATCACCCCCGTGCCGGCGGACGTCGTCCCCGCCGTGTCGGTGGCCGTCCCCGAATCGGCTACGGCCGGGGCCGCGCCGGAATCGGCTACGGCCGGGGCGGCGCCGGAATCGGCTACGGCCGGGGCCGCACCGGAGTCGGCCGCGAGTGCCGTCCCGGCTGTCGACGCGTCCGCCCGGAGCTGCTCCCACATCTCGGCGTGCGCGCGCTCGTCGGCGGCGATCGCCTCGGCCTCCCGCGATGGGGGCCGGCTGGCGTAGATCCGCTCTTCCTCGCCCTCGAGGCCGATCACGAGGTCGTGGACCGCGTTCGTCCCGAAGAGGCGGGCGAGCAGGATGATGATTCGGACCCGGGCTCGCGGTCGGGCCGGCGGGGGGACCTCCGCCCCGAGGGTCCGCAGGCGGTCGGCCCAGATGCCAGCGTGGCGGCGCTCGTTGCCCGCGATCGTCCGGAACGTCTCCGCGCGACGGGGGTCCTTCTCGATCGCGCTCAGGGCGTCATACAGCGCCAGCGCATCCTGTTCCAGGCGCAGGTTGGCGAGGCTCTCGGCGTGATCCGCCGGGCGCGGTGCGACGGGTGGGTTCATGGCGGGATCGTACCAAGGGCCTGCTGCCGCGGCGGGACGTCGTGCTATCGTCGCGCCCGGACCACCGCGGCGGATTGCGAGGCGCGGCGGCACACGGGGAGCTTCGGGCCGTGACGACGCCAGCCATCCGGTACGTCGCCGCGGCGGACGTCGTCTCGTGCATGCCCCCGCTCGTGGACCGGCTCCGGCTGGCCGAGCGAACGCTGATCGGCCTCGCGACCGGCGCCGAGCTCCCGGCCAAGATCGGGGTCCACCCGCGCCCGCCCGACAGCTTCGTTCACGCCATGCCCGCCCACCTGCGCGGCGAAGCCGAAGACGGGTCGGAGGACCTCGTCGGCATGAAGTGGATCGCCGGGGTCCCCGCCAACGGCCTGGCCGGCCTGCCGGCGCTCCACGCTCTCGTGGTGGTCAACGACCCGCGCACGGGCATCCCGCTCGCCATCCTGGACGGCGGCCCGATCACCTCTCAGCGCACGGCCGCGGTCTCCGGCGTCGCCGTCGGCCGGTGGTCACCGCCCGTGGCAGGCCGGCCGTACCGCGCCGCGATCATCGGGGCCGGGGCGCAAGGACATGCTCACCTCCCGGTGCTCGGCCACCTGCTGCCCGGCGTCGAGCTCGCGATCCACGACCGGCTGCCCGAGCGTGCGGCCGCCCTTGCGGCCGAGGCTGCGAGCGTCCCGGGCATCGGCGCCGCCCACGCGATCCCCGACCCGCGGTCCGCCGTCGCGGAGGCGGACGTCGTCGTGACGTGCGTCTCGTTCGGCCCGGTCCGCCAGGTGATGGACTCCGGCTGGTTCGCGCCTGACGCGCTCATCGTTGCCGTGGACTACGCCACGTCGGTCGCGGCGGACGTGCCGATGAACGCCGCCCTCTTCCTCACCGACGAGCGCGGCCAGCTCTTCGCGAACCGGGACGCCGGGCTCTTCGACGGCTACCCGGATCCGGACGCCACGCTCGGTGAGGCGATCCTGGCGGGGACGCCGCGTCCGGCGAGCGGCCGCGTCCTCGTCACGCACCTCGGCGTCGGCCTGGCCGACCTCGTCTTCGCGGACGCGATCCTGCGCGCAGCGGAGGTCCGCGGGGTCGGCACGCTCCTGCCCGGGTAGGGCACACTTCGACGCACCGTGGTAGCCCGGCTCGGGGACACGGCCCGGCGTTCCAGGGAGGAAGTGGTGCGCATCGTCGGTCGCCTGCTGGCGGTCCTGCTCGTCGTCGTGCTCGTCGCGCTGCTCGCCGCCGGCGGCCTGCTCGCGTGGGTGGGCGCCCGGGCGCTGCCCCAGGCCACCGGCACGCTGCGGGTCGGCGGGCTCGCTGCGCCGGTCACGGTCTACCGTGACGCGGCCGGGATCGCCCAGATCGTTGCCGACTCCCCGGACGACCTCTTCTTCGCGCAGGGGTTCGTCCACGCATCGGAGCGGATGTGGCAGATGGAGGTCTTCCGCCACATCGGGAGCGGCCGGCTCGCGGAGCTCTTCGGGAAGAGCCAGCTGGACACGGACCGGTTCATCCGGACGCTGGGCTGGCGACAGGCGGCGGAGCGCGACCTGGCGGCGGCCCCGGACGACGTCCGGCGCGCGCTGGACCGGTACGCCGCGGGCGTCAACGCGTGGATTAGTGGGCAGCAGGGCAGGATGCCGCTGGCGTTCGTGGTTGCGGGTTTCCAGTCGGGTGCGGGCGCCGGCCTCGGCGGCTATACGCCGGAGCCGTGGCAGCCCATCGACTCGGTGGTCTTCGGCAAGGTCCAGGCCTGGAGCCTCGGAGGGAACCTCCGTGCCGAGATCTTCCGTGTCCTGAGCGACGCACGGCTCGGCAGCCCGGCGCTGACCGACGTGCTGGCACCCGCGCTCGGGACC